>JAJRXE010000063.1 GCA_024276455.1 Calditrichota bacterium | reverse complement strand
GAGATGATCTCGACCTTCAAGGACTATCCGCCGCGGCAGAAACCGGCCTCGTTTAATCTCGACGAGGTGATGCAGTCCTTCAGGGAGGCGGGATCCATCGAATAACTGCCGTTCGGCGCACTGAAAGCGGCAAGGCACCACGACCCGAAGCGCGTATTTCTCCGGAACAAGCGCGCTGCGGGCCATTACCATCGATACCGCTTACGCCATTCTTATGGGAAACGAATCGGCAGATTTACATCGGGAAAAATGGCGGATTTCACTGTGCCGGAGCAAGACTCTTATAAAGTGCCCGCTGAAAGACATATGGGTCCGGGTGATTGGTGTTTGGGGGAAAAGTTTACTCGCTTGAGAAAAGGCACCAACCCTCTCAACAGCAAGCACGGCAATGATTTTCAGGGTTATGCAGAACAGGCGCCCCATGAAAATCCATCGGGATGTCACAAGGTAGATAATTACTTGAAGAACCATAAATAAACATGAACTAACATAAGGAGTATATCATGTCTAAGTATCGGAAAAACGAAGCTGTGCTCAGCTTTCGTTTTGTCCTGGCATTTTTTGTTGCCTCTGTTATAATGCTGTGCTTCACACCGGCGGCCAGCGCGGCCAGTGACGGCCAGCCCAACATTCTCTTTATCATGACTGACAACACCGGTTGGGGCGATTACGGTTGCTATGGCGGCGGGATCGTCCGCGGTGCGCCCACGCCCAACATCGACAAACTGGCCGACGAAGGGCTGCGCCTGACCAACTTTAACACTGAGGCGCAATGCACACCCAGCCGTTCGGCGCTGATGACCGGCCGCTTCTCCATCCGCAGCGGCACCTACGCCATTCCCATCGGAGAGCAACTGTACGGTTTGGTGCCTTGGGAACAAACCATAGCTGAATCGTTTTCTGAGGCCGGCTATGCCACCGCCATCTTCGGTAAGTGGCACCTGGGGCAGACCCCGGGACGCTTTCCCACCGACCAGGGTTTCGACGAGTGGTACGGCATTCCCAACACCGATGAGAGTCTCTGGGCGGCGAAAGAAGAGATGATTCGCTTTTCCAGCGTAAAAGACGCCGCCGAGGCCAAAAAGCTCTATGACTTTACCCCCTGGCTACTGGAGGGCAAACGCGGCCAGGAACCGAAAAAAGTGCGGGTGTTCACGCCGGACGAGCGGCGTTTGGTCGATGCCGAACTGACCCGGCGTGCCATTGATTTCATGGAGCGCAAGGTCAAGGAAAAGAAACCCTTCTTTGTCTATGTACCCCTGCTGGCCCTACACTTTCCCGTGTTGCCTCACCCGGATTTCGAGGGTAAAAGCGGTCACGGCTTCTATGCTGATCTGATCTTGCAAACCGACCATTACCTGGGGCAAATGCTCAAAGCGCTGGATCGCCTCGGCATCGCCGACAACACCATTGTCGTCTTCACTGCCGACAACGGCGTTGAGCATCCCGATAATGGCAATGGGGAATACACCGGCTGGACCGGTCCCTGGCGAGGTACCTATTTCACCGCCATGGAAGGTGGCATTCGCACTCCCTTTATGGTCCGCTGGCCCGGGCATATTCCGGCTGGCCGGGCCAGCGACGAGATCGTGCATATTGTTGACATGTTTCCGACTCTGGCCGGCCTGACCGATGCGAAGGTACCGGATGACCGGGTCATCGATGGCGTGGATCACAGCGCATTCTTTTTAGGCAAAACCCAAAAGTCGGCACGAGAAGGCTTCGTCATCTATGTCGGCAATCAACTTACGGCCTGGAAGTGGCGTACCTGGAAAGCCCACTTTGCCTGGCAACCAACGAAATACCACACTCGTCAGCCCTTCTCGAC
This sequence comes from Calditrichota bacterium, assembly GCA_024276455.1. Lineage (GTDB taxonomy): Bacteria > Calditrichota > Calditrichia > RBG-13-44-9 > RBG-13-44-9 > JAJRXE01. The sequence continues at coordinate 15,864 of JAJRXE010000063.1, read as the reverse complement.
CATACCAAAACTAGTCAACCTGGTTACCGACCCGCGCGAAGAGCGCAATGTTGCCGAACCGTACAATGGCTGGCTACAATACATCATGGTCGAGCAGGTGGGGGGATTCCGAAAGAGCCTGGAAGAAAATCCCGTTGTACCAATGGGGGCGCCGGATGACTGGACACCGGAGCGTTAAAAACCAAAGGAGTTCATGATGAAAAGCTTATTTACAATCATGTTTAGCCTTTTGCTGTTGTTTTTGGCTGGCTGTGCATCAGTTACGATTAAGCATGATTTCGACCCCGAATATGATTTTGGGACCTTCAAAACCTATCGCTGGGCTTCGGCTGCGGAGCTCAACCCTGATGATGAACTGGCCAGAAACCCGCTGGTGTACCGGCGGGTGCAGGCAGCAGTCGATAAGGCTTTTGCCGCCAAGGGAATCAAGAAAATTGATTCCGGTAAGCCGGATTTTGTGGTGGTTGCCCATGCGGGTGTTGAGGAGAAAATGCAAGTCCATCGCAGTGGTCGATATTACCACGGTTGGTACGATCCGTTCTGGGGGCCTTACGGGGGACGTACTCACGTCAGTTATTACCAGGAAGGGACCCTGGTCATCGATATCGTATCCTGGGAGAAAAAGGAACTGGCCTGGCGGGGCATGGGCACCGGCATCCTGAAGGAATACCGAGATAGTCAGAAAATGCAAAAAGACCTTAATGAAGTGGTGGCAAAAATTCTGGCGACTTTTCCACCGCAGTGATGTGATACCAAATTGATCATAATTGCCAAGACTTTTGATGAACTGCAAATTCAGGTGAGCGCGATATGATCGAGCTACTCGCCAGGCTCGTTCCCCTCTCCTTGGTGGGCAACCTGTCGGTAATTCCGATTGCCAGCGTGCCGTTGATCATGCTGCTCAGCGAGCGGTGGCCGGTTGACCGCAATGCTTTTTTACAACCGATGTTTGCGCTGCCACTGGAAAGTTTCCTGCTCCTCTTCCTGCTGTTGGGTGTAAGGGCAGAACGATGGTTTCAATCGATAAATGATTTCCTATCCCGGTGGGTTGGCCGGTTATTATTGATAGCCTTGATTGGATTGGGAATTATTCTTATAATAGATGGTATTGGCTGGTTGGTGGATATGCCGCTCGTGCCTATTGGCAGATGAGAGATTGAGATATTTACGATGGATCCCCTTTGGTTAGCTGTGGCATTTATTTTAGGTTTTGCCGTCAAGCAGGTCGGATTGCCCTCGCTGATCGGCTTTCTGGCGGCGGGCTTTGTGCTCCAGGCGTTTGGTGTGGAGAGCACCACCACTCTGAAAACCATTGCTGATTATGGGGTCCTGTTGCTGTTGTTCACCATCGGTTTAAAGCTGCGAGTTAAGAATCTATTGAAACCCCAAGTTTGGGCGGTGGCCTCGGTGCACATGGCGGTCACCATCGTTATCTTTACCACCACCATTTTTGTGCTGGGCGGGTGGGGTGGCTGGTTGTTTAATAGCATGGACTTCAGCGCCGCAATATTGGTTGCTTTTGCCCTGAGCTTTTCCAGCACGGTTTTCGCCGTCAAAGTCCTGGAGGAGAAGGGCGAAATGGGAGCGCTGCACGGCCGGGTGGCCATTGGCATCCTCATTATGCAGGATATTTTTGCGGTGGTGTTTATAACCGCTTCCTCAGGCAAACTGCCTTCTCCTTGGGCGGCAGCGTTATTCGGACTGTTATTAATTAGACCCGTGCTGATTTTCTTGATGAAACGAGCCGGTCATGGAGAATTACTCATATTGCTGGGGCTTCTATTACCCATTGCCGGCGGCGCGCTTTTTAATGCGGTAGGCTTAAAACCGGACTTGGGCGCTCTGGCGATGGGCGCCCTTTTGGCCGGCCATCTCAAAGCAGATGAACTGGCCAAAACGTTGCTCGGGTTCAAAGATATCTTTTTAATGGGATTCTTTCTGAATATCGGGCTTGTTGGATTTCCTGACTTGGTTTCGTTGGCTGTGACCGCTTTATTTGTATTGATTCTGCCCGTTAAAACAGCCTTGTTCTTTACATTGTTTACCCGCTTCAAGTTGCGCGCACGTACCTCTACTCTGGCCTCGTTAAGTTTGAGCAACTACAGCGAATTCGGTCTGATTGTCGGTGCAGTTGGGGTTGCTAACGGTTTTATCGGTAGCCAATGGCTGGTTGTGTTTGCCGTCGCACTATCGATTTCATTTATCCTGGCGGCCCCCCTTAATACGACGGCTCACGATATCTACGCTCGTTGGCGGCCATGGTTGCAAAAGTTCGAAAGCAAAAAACGCTTACCCGAGGATGAAATTATATCCATCGGTAAAGCGGATATTCTGGTATTTGGCATGGGAGGGGTCGTAAGCGGGGCATATGATTTTCTAAGAAATCGTTTTGGAGAAACCGTATTGGGGATCGATTTTGACGAAGAGGTGGTTGCCGATCACCAGCGCGCAGGTCGTCGGGTATTTCAGGGCGATGCTACGGATTATGATTTCTGGGAAAGACTTCGTTCCGATGGAACCGTTCGGTTGGTGCTGTTAACCATGCCAGACTATATGGCTAATAAGTACGCGGCCGAACGTATTGCCGCCTTCTCTCCTGATACAATGATTGCCGCTATCGCCAAGCATGACGACGAAGCGGCTGTGCTCAAAGCCGCTGGTGCCCATGAAGTGTTTAATTTTTATGCTGAAACCGGGGTGGGCTTTGCCGAGCACGTCTGTATGCATCTGCCGAGCTTACTACCACAACAATAAATTGGAAGCTGGCATCATGCCAATGTTAAAATCGATGTTGATGATATCTGCTTTTTAGTTACGGACATATTGTGGTAAAGAAAAAGATAGCGACCCAGAGCCAGTAATGATTTCCCCCATTTGATTCAGCTGAGGTTTGTTAATTCCCCTTACCAAATAGACAAAGTGGAAGGGAAAAAATGGAGCAGATTACCAAATTAAATTTCCGGGAGACCGCTTTCCACTCCAAGTGTCGTTTGCAAATGTGATCGGAAATTTCATCAAAATTACAATTGATTTCCCCAATCATTAGGTTTCTCAAAAAGTTTGGAGAGGCGATTCAGATAAAAATACCCCGGTACACAAATAAAAAAAACGCTATTGGAAAAAGGGGGTAACCACTATTTGCTTGATTTTATGGTTGGAACCATAGCCACACGCTGGGTTATTTGGCCGTTTTATCTGCTCAACGCTGTAAGAAACTCTGACGAAGCTGAAGACCAGGGGGCAGTCAGACAAAAATGGCTGGTTTTTTTGCCCGGTCGGTCGATCAGAACTTATACAAAAGTAAAGCGCCAGGAATTGAATGTACTGTTCTCTAACACGTTGGTGCCATAAGAGGATTAATGCATATGTTTTACCTCGGGTACGATTCTACCTTCGTCGAAAAATCAGAGTTAAATTATGAAAATAATGAAAGGAGTTCATCTCATGTTTTCAATTAAATTGTTACCACTGTTGATCGCTCTTGTTTTCTTTTTGACTAACCAGTTTTATGGAAAAGAAATGAGTTCTGGAACCGATTGCCAGACGGTTTTAAAACAACCGGGCATCATTTGGTACGGTTCTAATCCCCAAATGACTTTCGCGCAGTTAGCGGCTTATATTGGTCCGATTCTCGCTTTTTCGCCTGATGAACCGCTATTGGAGGGGACCAAAGGGGCGGAGATTCGTTTGCCGGAAACCATGTATTTTGAAGAAAAACCAGACGCTCCGGTGGTTTATTACCGGGTAAAAACGGTTTTTTACAAGAGGGGAGGAGAAAAAAGCGTTGAAGTTCATCCGGATGATCTCAATCAATCAAGATTGGACCTTGCCAATATTAACGCTATCGATCTGGAATATTTTTTTTACTACACCCGGGAAGCCGGGGTTGGGGCTCATCCGCATGATATCGAATCGGTCCAATTCAAACTGGAGGTTCTGCACTTTGATTCAAAAACATGCCAGGATTATTCTTATGCTATTCGGGTGGTGAAGATTATTGCGCTGGCTCATGGTTTGCATTGGTACGACAATGTGCTGGTTGTCGATGAACCAGATATCAAATTCCCCATGACGATTTTCCAGGAAGAAGGGAAGCACGCCAGTTGTCCGGATCGTAATGGAGACGGGATCTACAGCCCCGGTTTCGACATCAATCGGCGGATTAACGACGCCTGGGGCGTGCGAGATATTATCCGCTCCGGTTCGTTGATTACCGGACAGTATCAGGCCTGGATGTCGAAATACCGTTGGCCGGAGTACCATGTGGTGCCGCCGCTACCTAAAGACAGTCCGCTTTATGAAACCTTTACCAAAGACCGCCGTAATTTGACCCGAGATAAAGCCATTTACCTCTTACGGCCCTTTCCCCGGGCTGAGCTGGCAAAGGACGATCCCAAACTCCAACGCCTCATTGCCCACAAAGGCACTCCGGTTTGGCCGGTATTAAAAAATTCTCAGTCAGAAGATATTGGAGAAATTTTGCTAAAGGAGAATTTCCTGGGATCGCTTTCTCTGGCCTATCGCTACGACGGATCCCATGGCATTTCGCTGGGACTTCCGCTACTGCTCCTTAAAAATGTGGAATTGCCGATGACCGGCGGATGGGCGGTTCATCGGATCTATTTTACCAATCAATTTAAAAATTTTGGCTACACCCTGTTGTTTACCCCTTCGGCTTCCCGCTGGTTAGATGGGTATGTGGCGGTGGGAACCGAGAACAACTTGAAACCTGAAGATCCTTTGAATCCGGGAAAAAATCACTACAAATGGGAGTTTTTGGTCGAAACCGGGGTGAAAATGCGCTTCAATATTTCGACCACTTTTTTAAGTCCCCTGAAAAAATTAGGCACCGACTTCTGGGGAGTGCGGTTGGGAGTTCGAAACTTTGGCTTTCCGGAAATCGATCGTCTGGCTTTTATTGTTGAAGTCGGCGCCGGGGTGTGGTAAATGGTTGCCAGCCGTTCTCTGTTTCCTTCCGCCGTTGGGTGAAAGGGAAAAGGAGGATCGATTGCCAGAGGAGAACCCCCGGGGAGATGTTCCCACTTCCGGTATTTGATTGGGCTGGTCAGGTGGTTGTTCCTCCAGATCTTGTTTGCAGTTGGATTCCGGTTCGGGGCCAGAGAAATAAAAAAACCGTTTGGTCGGGGGAGAATTTTTTGGTATATTTCATCTGAATATATGTTCATATGTTTCTGGGGATGAGAAATGGCAAAAGATAAAATAGATGTGTGCTCGGTTGAGGCGGTTGATTTCGAGAAAGTGGAACGGGTGCGTCAGGAATTGCCCCCCGGAACGGAGGTGCAGGCAATGGCCGAAATTTTCAAGGCGCTGGGCGACCCGACCCGGCTGAATATTATTTTAGCTCTGGCGCGCGAAGAACTGTGTGTCTGCGACCTTACCGCGCTGGCCGACGTGTCCGCTTCGGCAATTTCCCATCAGTTGAGGGTATTGCGAGGGTTAAAACTGGTTAAATACCGTAAACAGGGGAAAATGGTCTATTATTCGCTGGATGACCGGCATATTGAGCAGGTAATTGCCGCCGTACAGGAACATGTAAATGAATAATTACGGGAGCGTTCATGAAACGTCGCGTTAAACAGAAACAATTCCTTTCGCTACTACTGCTGGTGGTCTTCGTGGTGTACGCCATGGTGCTGCAATTTGCCGTACCGGATTTGGTTCTCTGTGTAGGCGAAGAAGGGCATCTGGCGGTTGAACCGACCCGGGAAACGTGCATTCTGGCGGAAACCGAGCACGTGCTCATTACCTCTCGTTTTGCCAGTCGGCATTCCCAGATTGAACGGGAAACACCCCATTGTCGGGATATTGATTTGAGTGTGCTGGGGGTTAATTCTCCGCTGGTAAAAAAGACTCTGCAAGCCCAGATTGTGGTATCTTCGCCAATTTATTTGCAATCCCAGAAAAAAGAAGGGAACGACCTTAGAATATTTGCTTCCAATTGGGACGATTTTGTTATTTCCGAAATAGGAAATATGCTGGCAAGCACCTTCCTCCTCATTTGATTTCGCCTCCTCGAATTCAATGACTTTGAATCACCAGACAATTTGTCTGGAAACACCTTACCAAGCGGTGGAGAATAACCACCCTCGGGTGTGAAATATATTTCCGAAAGCAGGTACTAGATAGAAATGGAGGATTGCATGTTTAAAAAGGTTGTACGTTTAATGGTCGTTGTTGTTTTGGGGGCTGTGTTAGGGAGCTGTGCATCCTATCGGACGCAGGTTCGGTGGGCGGAGCCGCGGCCGCTGGGGAAGGAATTGCCGGAAGCCGGAAAATTGCTTTCCGAAGAGGAACCGCCGGCGTTGCAGGAACCCAGCGGAACCCTCACCCTGAAGGAAGCGCTTTCGCTGGCCTTGCTGCACAACCCCGAATTGACGGCTTTCTCTTACCAGATTCGTCTGAAAGAGGCACAGGCCCTGCAGGCCTCTCTGCTGCCGAATCCGGAAATGAGTCTGGAAGTAGAAAATTTTGCCGGCAGCGGCGCTTTTAGCGGATTAAGTGGCAGCGAAACCACCTTTTCCGTCGGGCAGATAATTCAGTTGGCCGGCAAACGCGCCAAGCGCACCCGGGCGGCGGTTCTGGAAGGCGATCTGGCGGCCTGGGATTACGAAATTCGCCGCCTAGAAGTGTTTACGGAAGTGGTGCAGGCTTATACGGCCACCGTTGCAGCGCAGGAACGGGTGCGGTTGAACAAAGAGTTGATTAAAGTAGCCGAGGAATTCCTGCAGTCCATTGAACAGCGGGTGAAAGCCGGGAAAATCTCTCCGGCCCAGATGTCCCGGGCTCGGGTGGAGCTGGCCAATACCCGAATCGAATTGAATCGCTCGTTGGCGGAGCTGGAAACCGCTCGGCAGCGATTGGCCGCCACCTGGGGCAGTGTTAGTCCGCAATTTGAGTGGGCGGAGGGACAACTGGACACCATTATTCCCCTGCCGGCGCTGGAGAACTTGCTGCGGTTTGTCGATCAGAATCCCCACGTGGCCCGCTGGGCTATTGCCATGCAGCAGCGCGAAGCGTCGTTGGCTTTAGCCCGGGCAAATCGAATTCCCGATCCGATGGTGAGCGGCGGGCTCCGTTACCTCAAAGAGGCGAGCAGCAACGCTCTGGTGGCGGGTGTTTCCATTCCCTTGCCCCTTTTTGATCGAAACCAGGGCAACATTCAGGAAGCCAGATACCGACTGCTGCAAGCCCAATACCAGCGTCAAGCCACCATTGTGCAGGTACAGAAACGGTTAAAGGCACTTTACAACTCCCTGGCAGCGGCATTAAAGGAAGTCCGTTCCCTGCAATCGGTGGTTTTACCGGAGGCTGAGAATGCCTTCCGGATTATTCAGCAAGGTTACTTGATGGGAAAGTTCGATTTCCTGGACGTCCTGGATGCCCAGCGCACTCTTTTTCGGGTTCGGGAACAGTACCTGACCGCCTTGCGCAATTATCATCAGATGGTGGCTGAAATGGAAATGATTATTGGTCAACCTTTAAGTTCGATTGAGTAAGGGATTGAGAACGGTGAAAAAATTACCCTCAGGACGGGAAGATGCGGGGAAAAAGCTCCCGAGCACAGCGGGACAAAATGGATCGGAATATTGGAATATAGTATGGTTTGAGTACAAAGTGATGGTTCAATGTTCGATTTTCGAAATGATTTCTGCGTCTTCGCGGGAAGTGTATTTTTAAAGGTTTATTAAGTGTAATGAGTGGTTAAAAAAGAAGGAAATGCTCATGAAAGTTTTTTTTAAATATTCTCCCATTGTTTTGTTTATGTTTGGGATTCTCACATTCACATTGAGTGGTTGCAGCAACAAAGAGATGCCGGCAACGAGTGAAGTTAAAGCGGAAGAAGCAGCAGAGACCGGGCACCGGGAAGTGGTGCAGTTGAGTCCGGAAGAGTTGCAGGAATTCGGAATTGAGCTGGCCAAGGCAGGTCCGGGAAAACTGGAGACCCACATCGATTTGACCGGCGAGATCGTCATCGATCCCGATCGTCTGGCTCACATTATTCCCCGTTTTCCGGGAATCGTGAAAGAAGTGCGGAAGCGCATTGGTGACGATGTGAAGAAAGGCGAGGTGCTGGCGGTGATTGAGAGCAACGAAAGTCTAGCACCCTACAACGTGGTTTCTCTGATTGACGGTACCGTGATTGAAATGCATTTAACCCGGGGAGAACTGGTGAGCGATGCCACACATGCCTTTATGGTGGCAGACCTCAGTCATGTGTGGGCCAATCTGAATGTTTACCAGAAAGATCTCTCTTCCATCCGGATCGGGCAGCGAGCCATTGTTTCCGCCAGTCCGGCGCCGGTGGAAGCAACGGGACGGATTTCCTACATCAGCCCGGTGGTGGACGAGAACACCAGGACAGCCATTGCCCGGGTGGTGCTGCCCAATCCCGGCCGAAAATGGCGACCGGGCATGTTTGTGACCGCCCGGGTTATTATTGGCTCCGATCGGGCCCGAATTGTTATTCCCAAAACCGCGCTGCAGCGGTTGGGCGAAAGCACCGTCGTGTTTGTGAAAGATGACGATGGATTCGAACCCCGCGTGGTGTACCTGGGGCGGTCCAACACCCGTGCCGTGGAAGTCCTTTCCGGCCTGAACCCCGGAGAAACCTATGTGAGCAAGGGCGGCTTCACTTTAAAAGCCGAGCTGTTAAAGGAATCGTTTGGAGGCGATGAGCATTGATCCTTTTAGTGCTAATTGGAGCCGTTTCAATTCAGGAAGCGAGGAATTGGTGGAACCGGAAATTGGTGGAGAAAATAGGGGACAAAAAAGGTTAAGAAATAGACCCTAAACGGCCAATGAGCTCCAATGCGCCGTAATCCGCAGCAATTCTTTTAGCGGGAATGTAAACATTGGAATTGATCAATGTGGGAATTCATTTGAAATAGTGAAAAAGAAAAGTCAGGAGTAACCATAGATGCGAAACATCATTCAATTTGTACTTAAAAATCGTCTGCTAATGCTGGTGCTGGGTGTACTGGTGTTAGCGGGAGGATTTTATAGTTACAAGCAATTACCGATCGACGCATTTCCGGATGTCTCGCCTTCCCTGGTGCAAGTATTTACCGTAACAGAAGGGCTGGCTCCGGAAGAAATTGAAAAATATGTGACCTTTCCGGTGGAAGTGGCCATGAACGGCTTACCCCGACTGGAACGGATTCGCTCGGTATCGAATTTTGGGTTGAGTGTGGTCAATATTTATTTCGAAGATGGCACCGATATTTACTTTGCTCGCCAACTGGTAAACGAGCGGCTCCAGGAAGCGCGCGAACAAATCCCCGAAGGATTTGGCGATCCCCAGATGGGCCCCATCTCCACCGGCATGGGATTGGTGTTGTTCTACTATCTGGAAGACACCACCGGACAGTATTCGTTGACGGAGTTGCGCACGATTCAGGACTGGTTGATTAAATACCAGCTGCAAACAGTACCCGGAGTGACGGAGGTGCTGGGCATTGGCGGTTGGGAGAAGCAATACCATGTGGTGCTGGATCCCATTTCTTTGTTGCGCTACGATGTAAGCGTTAATGACGTAATCGATAAGATTCGGGCCAATAATTTAAATGTGGGAGCCCAGTTCATCGAAAAAAATTCTGAAGAATTCATTGTACGGTCGGTGGGGTTGGCTTCCAATATCGAAGATATTGAGAATATTGTTATTAAAGCGGTAGACGGCACGCCCATTTACCTGAAACAATTGGCCAAGGTGGAGATTGGCGGAGCGGTGCGGCGCGGGGTACAGACCCGCAACGGCATCGAGGAAGTGGTGGCCGGTATGGTGGTAAAACTGTACGGCAGTAATTCGTCCACGGTGATTGCCCAGGTGGAGGAAAAGTTGGAAGAGATCAACCGCATGTTACCGGAAGGAGTGCGCATTGTACCCTATTACCAGCAAAAAACCCTGGTGGAAGCAGCCGTTCGCACCGTAACCAGTGCGCTTCTGCAGGGAATTTTGCTGGTGGTGTTTGTTCTGATTGTTTTCATGGGGTCGATCCGACCCAGCCTGGTGGTGGCCATTTCCATTCCCTTTTCTATCCTCTTTGCCCTGGTGGGAATGAGGTACTTCGGTATTTCCATTAATCTGATGTCGTTTGGAGGTCTGGCCATCGCCATCGGAATGATGGTGGATGGTACGATTGTCATGGTGGAAAATGTGGACCGCATGCTGCGGCAGGCCAGTCCGGATGAACCGCGGATTCATGTGATTGCCCGGGCCTGTCGGGAGGTGGCGCGCCCCATCCTGTTTGCTATTTCCATTATTATTGTGGTGTTTCTACCTCTGTTTACCCTGCAGGGAGTGGAGGGGAAAACCTTCCGACCGCTGGCTTACACGGTAGCGTTGGCCATGCTGGGATCGTTGCTGTTTGCCCTGTTTCTGGCGCCGGTGTTGTCGCACATTTTCATGCGACGCCCCAAAAAAGCGGCACCAAACGAGAAAATCGGTGAAAATTGTCTGGTACGGAATCTTTTAAAAATTTACCGGCCGGTCATCTCCTTTTTTGTAAAGCGGCGTTTACTGGCGGTGGTGCTGGCGGTGGTGCTGATCCTGATTGGAATGGTGGTTTTCCCCCAGCTGGGTTCGGAATTTACGCCCACTCTGCAGGAAGGTACCATCATTCTGCGCCTGACCATGGCGCCTTCCATTTCGTTGAACGAAAGCACCCGGATCACCCAGATTGTGGAGCGTCGGGTGATGAAAATTCCCGAAGTAACCGGGGTGGTTACCCGGATCGGGCGGGGCGAGGTGGGAGCTCACACGGACCCCATTAACAGCGCCGAGATGTACATCCTCCTGAAGCCGCGGGAGGAATGGCGCACCGCCCGCACGCAGCCGGAACTGGAAAACGTCATTCGTCACGAGGTGGGCGAAATTCCCGGCGTGCTGGCCAATTTTACCCAGCCCATTCAGATGACCGTGGACGAACTGTTAGAAGGGGTGCGCGCGGAACTGGCCATTAAATTGTTTGGGGACGATCTGGACATCCTGAAAGAGAAAGCAGACGAAATTGCCGCCGTGATTCGCCAGGTTCCCGGTGCGGCGGACGTGCAGGCGGATCAGATTTCCGGTACCCCCCAGTTGCTCATTAAAGTGGATCGTCACGCCATTGCCCGTTACGGAATCAATGTGCAGGACGTTCAGGAGGTAATTCGTGCGGCCGTGGGTGGCGAGACCGCCGGATAGATATTCGAAGGAGTGCGCCGCTTCGACAACCTGGTGCGCTTTGCCCCGGAATTTCGCAGCACGCCCGAAGCCATCAGTCAGATTCTGGTGGAAGCGCCCAACGGGATTCATGTGCCGCTTTCCCAGCTGGCCACCATCGAGGAGATTGTGGGACCCCGCCAGATTACCCGCGAAAACAGCCAACGTTTCATTACCATTCAGTGTAACGTGGTGGACCGGGACATCGGCTCCTTTGTCGAAGAAGGTCAGCGGGCTATCGAAGCCAACGTGGATTTGCCTCCCGGCTATCTGGTAACCTGGGGCGGACAGTTCCGCCTGCAGCAGGAAGCCAACAAACGTCTGGCGGTGGTGGTGCCCATTACCTTGCTCATCGTGTTTTTGCTGTTGTTCTCCAGCTTCAATTCGTTGAAAAATTCGCTGTTAATCCTGCTAAACATTCCCCTGGCGCTGGTGGGCGGTATTGTGGCGCTCTGGCTCACCGGACAGAATCTTTCCGTGCCGGCTTCGGTGGGGTTCATTGCCCTGTTTGGTATTGCCCTGGAGAACGGCATGGTGCTGGTGACCTATCTGAACCAATTGCTGAAGGACGGTATTCCCCTGGACGAAGCGTCCGTGAAAGGGGCCATGTTACGCCTGCGGCCGGTGTTGATGACCGCTTTTACCACCGCCCTGGGATTGATCCCTCTGCTGGTGGCCAGTGGGGTGGGAAGCGAGGTGCAGCGTCCTCTGGCTACTGTGGTGATTGGCGGACTCTTCACCTCCACGCTGCTGACTTTACTGGTTATTCCGGCCATTTACAAATGGTTTGCCATTAATATTGAAAGCGAACGGGTACTGGATTGATATGCCCGGGAGAATGTTACTGGGAAATGACCCAGTTATTTGCTAAGTTTTACCAGGTTTTGGTGAGTAAACCCAAAGCGTGTTAAAAAAGGAGAATTCAATGAAACATATTATTGCTTACATAAAACCGCATAAGTTAAGCCAGGTAACCCTGGCTTTGCGAAAAGTGAAAGGATTAACCGGGATGACGGTGCTGGATGTAAAGGGATTCGGGCGGGGAAAGAAAGAAGATGTGCCGCTGGAAGAGCAATTGTACGATTTTGTGCCCCATGTGAAGATTGAAATATTTTGCAAGGACGACCTGGTGGAAGAAATTGTGGATACGATTGAAAAAAGTGCCCACACCGGTTTGCGCGGTGATGGTAAAATTTACATTTGCAGCGCCCGCGAAGCCGTCCGAATCAGTACCGGCGAACGAGGAGAGAATGCCGTCTAACAACTAACCGGGGTGCTGGCTGCCTTGGCGGCGCCGGCATCCCGGCGAACATCATTTAAAAACCGGAAGGAGAGCCCATGGTAAAACCCAGAGCGATTTTTATCAGCATGATTGTTTTGTTAGCCGTTTTCTCGGCCTATCTGTTTGTTGGTTCGCTGGAACCGCCTTCCCATATTCATTCCCGGGACGATGTACCGGCGGGAGGGCAAAGTCAGAATACGGAACTGGCGGCTACGATTCAGAATCTGGAAAAACAGCTCCAGGAAGATCCGGACAATATCCAGATTATCATGCATTTGGGGCATGCCTATCTGGATGCTCAACAAAACGAGAAAGCGGTGGAGATTTTTACCCGGGCGGTGGAAATCGATCCTCAAAATGCCGAAGCGCACACCGATTTGGGCGTTTCGTTAAGAAAAACGGGGCAATTAATGGCCGCGCTGCAACGTCTGGAAAAGGTTACCCGGGATTTCCCGGAGTACAGCGACGGCTGGTTGCAGCTGGGCGCACTTTACCGGTTTGAATTGGATGAGGACCGCAAGGCACTGGAGTGTTTTCAAAAATTTCTGGAAATGGAACCGCAAAGCCAGTTGGTTCCCAGGGTGAAACAGGAAATAGAACGGATTAAAAAAGAAATGGAAAAATGATTTTTCTGCTGGATTTCATTACGAAATGGAAACCACCGGCTGCAGTAAACAGGCTTTCTTTCGAATTAAATTGTCCACTGGAAGACCGACGGAGCGGTCCGCCATCGTATTTCCAGGGGTTCATCGGTGAATATTTCAGGTGCGGTTTCAAGGAATTAAAAAAATTGTTTCGTACCGGACTAATCAGGGCGAATTGCATTAGTTCGTTTGATTAGTGGGTTAACATGGAATTCCAGGCTTGATATTGGCAAATGAAAAACAAAGTAGGCAGAAAAGATGGAAAAGTTGAAAATTGAATTACCCATTCTATTGCCGGAAGTGCAGGACGAACGGGATCAGTGTACGGAGCGATTGATTGAGCGCTTGAAGGTGCACCGGGGAGTCGAGCGGGTTCACATCGACACCCGCAATGGTGAGGCGGTGTTGTGTTTGCATTACGATCCGAACCTGATGCCGCTGGAAAAACTGCGGCGGCTGGCCGAGCAGGCCGGTGCGGAAATTTCCCGGCAATTTCAACACGAAACCCTGCGCATCTCCGGTATGGATTGTGCCGATTGTGCTTTAAGCATCGAACATTTACTGGCGCGTCAAGCGGGTGTCCTGTCTGTGTCCGTGAATTACGCCGCCGAGAAGATGCGTATTGAATACGATGTGAATCAGATTTCCCATTCGCGAATCGTTCACTTTGTACGGCAATTGGGCTACGAGGTGGAAGAGGAAAAGCGAAAAACCTGGTTGCAAGAAAACTGGGAGCTTTTATTTGCCATTCTGGCCGGCCTATTCTTGCTGGTGGGGTATCTGGGCGAAAAGTTTGGTTTCCTTTCCCCGGCGCTGGTTCTGGGCAGCTACCTGGCCGCTTATTTTACCGGCGGATTCGATGCCACCCGCCACGCTTTTAAGGCCGCCCGAAAGCTGCGTTTTGATATCGATTTTTTAATGGTGGTGGCCGCCGTGGGGGCCGCCATTTTGGGCGATTGGGCCGAGGGCGCTTTGTTGCTTTTTCTGTTTAGTCTGGGGCATTCCCTGGAGCATTTTGCCATGGACCGGGCCCGCAATGCCATTCGTGCTCTGGGAAAATTGACGCCCAAAACCGCCCGGGTGCGCCGGGACGGCCGGGAAATGGAAGTTCCGGTGGAAGACTTGCAGCGGGGCGACGTGGTAATTGTGCGTCCCGGCGAACGGGTCCCCATCGACGGCAAAGTGTTAGAAGGGACTTCCAGCATGGACGAAAGTCCCATTACCGGAGAAAGCATGCCGGTGGAGAAATCTCCCGGAACAGAGGTGTTTGCCGGCGCTATTAACGGGGAAGGGGCGTTGGAAATTGAGGTGACCCGTCTGGCGAAAGACACCACCCTGGCCCGGGTCATTCAGCTGGTGGAAGAGGCGCAGACTCAAAAATCGCCCACTCAGCTGTTCACCGAAAAATTTGAACGTATTTTTGTACCGGTGATTTTAGCAGGAGTGGTGCTGCTTATTTTTCTGCCGCCGCTGGTCGGCTGGTTAAACTGGAGCACCGCCTTTTTGCGGGCCATGACCCTTTTGGTGGCCTCTTCGCCCTGTGCGCTGGCCATTGCTACCCCCTCCGCGGTGCTTTCCGGAATTGCCCGGGCGGCTCGGAGCGGTGTGCTGATTAAAGGCGGCGTGCACCTCGAAAATCTGGGCTCTTTGCGAGCAATTGCTTTCGACAAAACCGGAACCATCACCCGCGGCAAACCGGAAGTGGTGCGGGTGATTGCTTTGAACGGCGCTGGGGAAGAGGCCTTGTTACAAATTGCGGCGGCCCTGGAGAGTCGCTCGCAACATCCTCTGGCGCAGGCCGTTTTGCGCAAAGCCCGGGAAAAAGGACTTCCTTTATCGGAACCGGAAGATGTTCAAACCATCTCGGGCAAGGGCTTGACCGGGAAAATCGACGGGGCGCTGATTCAGATAGGCAATCGCCGGCTTTTTAGCGAAGAATTACAGGTGGCGGTTTCTCCAGCCATTGCGGAACAGGACGAGCAGTTACAGGCGGAGGGATTTACCACCATGCTGGTGCGGCGGAACGAACAGTTCCTGGGCATTGTCGCTCTGGCAGATCAGCCCCGGGACAATGCGCGTACCACCTTGCAACGACTCAAACAATTGGGCATCCGGGCATTGATCATGATTACCGGGGACAATCCCCGGGTGGCGGCCGCCATTGCAAAACAGGTGGGCATTACGGAATTCCGGGCTGGATTGCTACCGCAGGAGAAAGTTGAAGCCGTCCGGAAATTACTTCGCAAACACAAAAAGGTGGCCATGGTGGGCGATGGGGTAAACGATGCTCCGGCCATGGCCAATGCCACGGTGGGCATTGCCATGGGAGCCAGCGGGACCGATGTGGCGCTGGAAACGGCCGACATCGCATTGATGTCCGATGATCTGGGAAAATTGCCCTTTGCGGTGGCGTTGAGCCGACGGTCTCGGCGTATTATTCTGCAGAATTTATTTGTTTCTCTGGGAGTGATTGCGCTGTTGCTTCCCGCGACCATAGCCGGAGCCGCCAGCATCAGCATTGCCATTATTTTCCATGAAGGGAGTACCCTGGTGGTGGTTGCCAATGCCTTGCGCCTGTTGCGCTTCCGAATGGAGGGATAGAACACGGATTTCATGGATTGGACGGATGACCACGGGAAAAAATTTAATTTAAAGAAGTCGGTGTCCATCCGTTCCCTCCGTGTTCTCAGTGTGCCAATTAAAAAGAATAGAACACG
>JAJRXE010000062.1 GCA_024276455.1 Calditrichota bacterium | reverse complement strand
AATACACCGACACCGCGTGACCGAAGATGATGGGATCGGAGACTTTCATCATGGTGGCTTTCAGATGCAGGGAGAGGAGTACATCGTCCTGGCGGGCTTCCTCCATTTTTTCTTCGTAGAACTTGCGCAGTTCACGCACATTCATCACCGCCGCGTCGATTACCTCCTTCTTTTCCAGCGGCAAGGTGGATTTTAGCACGGTTACGTTGCCCGCTTTGTCCACAAACTCAATGTGGGCCGTGGTGGCGCGATCCAGGGTTAGCGATTTTTCGCTGCCGTAATAATCGCCCTGCTTCATGTGCCCTACCCGCGTTTTCGAACCCTCTTTCGGCCAGGGTTTCATCAGCTTGTGGGGATTCTTTTTGGCGAATCGCTTTACTGCCGGTGCCGGACGACGATCCGAATTCCCGTCTCGCAATACCGGGTTTACCGCCGAACCCAGCACCCGGGCAAAACGTTCGCGCAGCGCTTTCTCTTCCCCGGTTTTCGGTTCTTCCGGATAATCGGGAATATTAAATCCTTTTGATTGCAGTTCCTTGATGGCTGCCTGCAGCTGCGGTACCGAGGCACTGATGTTGGGTAATTTGATGATGTTGGCGTTGGGATCCTGGGTAAGTTCACCCAGTTCCTTCAGCGCATCGGGGACCCGCTGCTCTTCCCGCAGGTAATCCGGGAAAGTGGCCAGAATGCGTCCCGCCAGCGAAATATCCTTGGTTTCGATTTCGATGCCGGTACCGCTGGTGAAGGCGCGAATCACCGGCAGCAGAGAGAACGTAGCCAGATACGGCGCCTCGTCGGTCTTTGTCCAGTAGATTTTGAATGGTTTCATGATTCCCCTTTGCTTATATTAAGTTCAAAGATTTTTTACCACGGATAACACGAATGAACACAAATCACATTATTAGATAAAAATTAACTAAAATATTCAATGAACGATTGTTTTCCACAATCATACGAACCATTATTCAGGAAAATGCATTACGAAACTTCACTCCGGTTCATCGGTCCAATCGCACAACCCAGCTGCCTCCGGAAACTGGGTTAAATTAAGGAAAAATTTGCGCATTTTGCAATACAAAGGGAAGAAAATTCGAAGGGAAAATCCTCGGCACTTTAAAAGTTCCGGGGATTTTGCTATTTCTAGGGTCTACGAATCACACGAATACAAAAAATTATTTTCTGAATTTTGAATTTGCCTGTGCCCGCCTGTCTGGTAAGACATAGATTTACAGAAATTACCCGAAGCAAAGGAAGGAATGAAAAAAGATTTTTGGAGAATTAGCTGCGAACACTCCAAGATGCGATCCAAAATCCAAAATCAATAATAGAAAATTAAAAACCAAAAGTGTATTCCACACCAGGGCTACTCAGCATTCATTGCCCGCATTCCTCACCGTCTCGCCACTTCCCCATGTCCCCCCACATCTTTTGCCTCTCGCCCATTATAAAAAACAGAACGCCAACAAGGTAGCCCGTTACAACGCGACGAGAAGATTTTCTTAAGAAAAAAGTCCCCGGCACTTCCAGCGTGCCGGGGACTTTCAGCCCATCATTTCTTTTCCCAATCAACATATCCCACCTCATATACATCTTTAACATTTTCCAACCGCAAAGTCAGCGTTTTGTGCGTTTGCCGTTCCGTACCGTAATGGGTAAAAATGTCTACATGAATGGTGACCGTGCCGGTTAACACCTGCCGATGATTGCCGAAATAATGGACTTTAATTACATACCGACCGGGTATTGCCCGACGCAATAGAAATTCCTCCGGACCGTAGCCGCCTGTAAAATCCCAGGAGAGAAAACCACCGATTTTTGTTTTACGGTGGTTATAATAACATTTTTCACCATTGGGATCAATCACCCACAAATCGACATCGGTATTATCGGCATCCCAGGTCAAAACGACTCGCAAATCCACCGGTAAATTTTTAATGAAGCGTTTGTCAATTGCCGACAGATCCAGCTGCTGCCCGCAGGTGGCGATGATATTGTTCATCTCGTTCAGGGCAATTAATTCAATATTGGGAAAACGTCTATCCCATTTCGTCCGGACGACCTTCCACAATAGCTCCACGGCTTCCTGATATGTGCCTTCTGCGGCCAGGGTTAGTGCCAGGTCGCGATAGGATTGTGGTTCTTCCGGGCGTAATGCCAGCACCTTCCGGAACACGCTTTCTGCCAGACGGTATTGCTCCTGCTGGAACAGACGGTAGCTTAAGATGCGCAACAGTTCGTGATTCTCAATTTCCAGCTCTGCCAGATTGGACAGCACCCGCAGCGCCAGCGCCGTATCTCCCCGGGTGAAAAAGAAATCCGCTATATCAAAGAAAAAAGACGGGGCGTTGGCGTAGTCTTTCCGGTAAGCCAGATAGGTAGAAAACCACTCCGTTTTATCCACCTTTTTTAGCGCTTTAAGGTAATGGACGTCCGGATCCCATTTTTTCAGAAGAATACTGCTGGCATCAGTGGTCCCTTTGTGTAAATCTCGTGCGGATAGCGAAGGCTTTTCCTGGCCCATTAATGGTCGAACTTGCCTCGCTGCGCTTGGTGGGCGTCCTTGTAATAATTCATCTGATGAAGGAGGAACAAAATACTGAATATCCGCCGAACGGTCGGATTGTCTTCTATTATCTTCCCCTTCTGTAAGAGAACGAAGAAGCTCCTCCGAGGAGGAATCTTCGTTTTGTTCCCTATTTTCAACACCACTGATGAGCTCGTCTAACGTCAGACTGTCCGCATCAATAATCCCTATAGTTGACACATCATCAATAAATAAGATTTTGCATTTAAAATTCATATTCCAGCAATCAATCAGGCCTTGAAAGGCCTCGGCCACCTGCTCCAGATGGGATTTTTCTACTTCATCCATCACCTGTTTTCGCTTTTGCAGGCGGGCAAAATACTGTTCCCGCAATTCCGGTTCCGGGGGCACAATTCGGTAGCGCAAATAATCATTCAGCCGCTCCAGCACCAGTAACGAAGTCCAGGGAGTCACAATACCGTGATCTTTGGCCAGTTCCACGATTTGTTTCCGGTTCTTTTCCGGTCGGGCACTCAAAGTTGCCAGTTTTTTCTGTGCCCAGATTCGTCGCACAATGGGATGGGAAATGGCTTGCTCTGCTGCGTTAATGGTTATTTTTTTTCGTACCGTCACTTTCTTTCCATCCCCAAACAGCAACTTCAGTTGTGCCGTGTTTGTTAGCAACTGACCAGCCAGTGAAAAATCGTGCTGTATGGCGACCCTTCGGGCGGGATACAGTTCCACCACCTCGCCTTTCTGCACCTCCACCCCCATAAAATAGAATGGTCGAAAACGCAACAGGGTCACCGCCTGGTTAATCGGAAGGGTTGTTAAATCCAGATAACGACCACCACTGCTGTCGGCTAAAAGCTCAAGATAAATGTGGTTAGCATTGGGACTAGCACTGAGGGCTACAATGGGAGCATCTCCTGGGACGATCTCTGCCGAACCAAAATTACTCAATCCATCGCTCACCAGAATGAATTCATCACAGGCGTATCGCCGCAAATCCAGTGCACCTAATTGAGTACCGCCGTCGTAGTTCATGTTTTGCAGATAGGTTTT
>JAJRXE010000061.1 GCA_024276455.1 Calditrichota bacterium | reverse complement strand
TAGGATTCCGCTAACCACGGTTGCAGGTGCAGATGGTAATCCAGCCGGAAAAGCGTTTCGGTAATTCCGGCTTCGCTGGTGTACCAGCCGTTGTAGCCCCGGGCGGGATCGGGAAATTTCACCCCGGGACCGAACGGTTTGGCAATGACCAATTCTTCTCGGTCGGCCGCATTCATTTTGCTCTCCGACACGAGAAGACCAAGCACTCCCACCGCAACTGTCAAGCCCGTCAACCACTTCAACGCACCGTGCACCGTCTCATCCTTCCGCCTGGCCGGTTTCTTTGGGTCATCTCTCCCCCGATTGGGGAAAGAGGTTGTGCATTTCCGAAAATTAAAACCAATCCGGGAAATTTAAAATCGATTTTCTCCTTTCTTCCGCGAAATTAATTTTCCGCCTCCCGTCCCGGTTTAACGCCGGGCGACGAGAACAAAAAATGCCGGTTTTCCGGGGGTTCTGGAAGTGCCGTTTCCCGGGTAAGGAGGGACGGAACGGCGAGCGAGCTCCACGGTCTGCACTTCCCGGAAGCCCGCCGAACGCAGCAATTGCTCCGCCGAGACGACGTTCACCCCTTCGTACAGCGGGAGGCGGTCCTGCAGCGGCGCGTAACTCAGAAAAAAGCGCACCGACACACCGCCGTTTCTCCGTAAAACTCTGGACAACAGGTGCGGAAGCCGTTTCCAGGTGGGATTGCGCCACATACCGTCGGAAACAATCAACCGACCGCCCGGGGCCAGCACCCGCCTCCATTCCCGCAACGCCTGCCCGGGATGGGGTAAGGTCCAGAGGAGATTCCGGGAGACCACCACCTGAAAGGCTGCTTCTCCAAACGGCAACCGTTCGGCGTCTCCCGGCTGAAAGTGAATCGGCAGCCCCTGCCGCCGGGCGGCCTCCCGGGCAAATCGGAGCATGGGGAAGGAAAGATCCACTCCTGTCACCTCCCACCCCAGCCGGGCCAGGTAAACGGCCATTTGCCCCCGACCGGTGCCCACATCCAGCGCCCGGCCGCCGGGGGTGCCGCTCAATAGCTTCTCCAGCAGCGTTTCCCACCACGCAGCCACCGCCGCCGATGCATCCGCCCGGTAGCTACGACTGCGCCAGTCCCAATAACGCCGGATGCGCACTTTAACGCCTTCCTCCGGCTCCCGCCCCGGCATCCTTTCTCCCGGTTTAATAATCCGATTCCACTCCACGCCTATCTCCGCTCTTCTGCGATTGGGTTTAGAACGACACGGTGGTACCAACCAGATAGAAGCGTCCCGGCGCCCGGTAATACTCGTAATATTCGTAATCCAGCAGATTGTCCACCGAGAGGGACAGGGTGACCTGCCGCATGGGGTGAACGGAGAGTTTGGCATCCACCAGGTGATAGGGATCGTCCGCTTTGTAGGTGGTGCTGGCGTACGGCGCATAACGATCGTCAAAGCGGCGATCGGCGTAACGGTAGCTTAGGTTCAGCTCCAGGTAGCGTCCCAGATAACCTACCCAAGCGCTGAACAGATCGGTGGGCGTCTCGTTCACTTCCCAGCCCAGCTTGGAAGGCGCCTGGGTTTTGGTGTACTCCGACCAGTGATGGGTGTAGTACAGTCCCAGGTGCACCCGGTCGGTCAACAACACCTCCACGGCCGTTTCCACTCCCTTCACCACCGCCTCTTCGGCATTTACCCGCTGTTTCTGCTTTAAGACCGTGCCGTCCGGCAGGGTGGTTAGGCTTTCTTTGTTAACAATCAAATCCCGGAAATTGTTGTGAAAATAAGTGGCTTTTATCCGCGCCCGTTTGCTCCACAACTCCCATTCCGTACCGATTTCCCAGGACCGGTTGGTGGTGGGTTTCAGATCGGGATTGGGTTTGGCCAGGGAGATGGTGCCCCCGCCTTCCCAGTAGTAGCTGGCAGTGCGGTAGTACAGCGATGGCGCTGTGAACGCCTCTCCGTACGAGGCCCGCACGGTACCGTTTTCACGAGGTCGGAACACCAGCGACACTTTAGGACTGAACTGACCCATGTCGGTGTCGGGATGCCGGGTGTAATACTCTCCGGAAATAGTGGCGTAGTAATCGGCGTCCGTGCCCCACCAGTGGTCGTAGCGTCCGCCCAGGTAAGCGGTCAGGGATTTTAGCGGGGAGTATTCCACCTGCACAAAGGCCGCCAAGGTACGATTTTTCCCCCGGGTGCGCTCGCGCACCGAAGCAACCGTTTCTGGATCGTAGCGATCGGCCAGATTATGGTCGGTTACCGTTACCTGTTCTTGCACCCCCTGCACACCGCCGGTCACCTGCAGGGCGTTTTGCCGCAGGTGCAGGGTGGCGGTGAGGTCGAACTGTGCCAGGTAGTTGTCTTCTACTTTGTAGCGCCCCTTGCTCACATAGTGGGCGGCACTTTCTTTGTCGTTAAAGCCAAATAGCCCCACCACGTCCAGTTTATTGGGGATGGAATGGTCGATGTGCACTGTGTGCACCACCGATTTTTTCGTCCGGGGATCGGAGGTAAACAGGAAGGGATTCACGCTTACCGGGTAGATTTCTCCGCCGTCGCGAATGTACGCACCGCCGTCGTACAGCGCCTGGCCGGTGGAATCGCGCAGAAAGCTGCGGCCGTCTTTCCAGCCGTATT
>JAJRXE010000060.1 GCA_024276455.1 Calditrichota bacterium | reverse complement strand
CGGGGAATCGGCATGGCTTCGCAAATCTGGTGGGGCGGGGGCGGACCTCCGGCTTATGCAACTTTGAAATTGAACCGCGACGGCAGCGTGCGGATCATTTCCGGAAGTCAGGATCTGGGAACGGGCACCTACACAATTGTGACCCAGATTGCCGCCGAAGTGCTGGAAGTGCCGGTAGAGAAGGTGGAAGTGATTCTGGGCGACACGGGGGTGGCTCCCTACGCCGGTTCCAGTGGAGGCAGTACCACCGCTGCCTCGGTTGGTCCGGCGGTACGAGATGCGGCTGAACAAATGAAAGCAAAATTACTTTCCGGAGCGGCTGCCATTCTGGAAGTGGATGAAGAACAATTGTTGTACCGCCAGGGAGAGATTCAGGTAAAAGGACAACCGGATAAAACGATTTCCATTTCGGAGGTGGTACGGCGAATGCGCGAACGGGTCCTAATCACCACCGGCGCACGCGCGGCTAATCCCGAGGGATACGCCATTAATACATTCGGAGCGCAATTTGCCGAGGTGGAAGTCGATGTCCGGACCGGAAAAGTGCGGGTGCTCCGCATTGTGGCGGCTCACGACATTGGACGAATTCTTAATCTGAAAACCCTGGAAAATCAGTTCCACGGCGGAATCATTCAAGGACTCAGCTACGCCTTAATGGAAGAGCGGGTAATCGATCGCCAGACCGGGAAAATGGTGAATGCGAATTTGCACGATTACAAGCTGCCCACCATCATGGATACGCCCGAGATCGAGATTCTGATTGTCAGCCCTCCCGATCCTCTGAATAACAATCTGGGAGTAAAAGGAATTGGCGAACCAGCCATTATTCCCACGGCCGGTGCCATTGCCAATGCTGTGTACAACGCCATCGGGGTGCGGATTAAGAGCTTGCCGATTACCCCGGATAAAATTCTCCGGGCCCTTTACCCGGCATAAACAGGCCTAAATACCAAATTGAGTAACGGCGAAAGAGGTGAACAATGAAAAATTTTACATATCTTCAACCCAAGGACCTTAAAGAAGCCACGACGGTGTTACAAAAATTCCCGCAAGAGTCCCTGCCCTACGCCGGAGGCACCGATCTACTGGGTTTAATGAAGGATGGCGTGCTGGAACCGCAGCGCCTGGTGAATTTAAAAACGTTAACCGGTTTGCAGGGCATCTCCTATCGCCCGGGGAAAGAGCTGGAATTGGGGGCATTGACTACCATTAGCGAGATTGCGGAAAACCAATCTCTCGCCGAGAAGTTTCCCCTGTTAACCCAGGCCGCTCGCCAGGTGGCTTCTCCGCAGTTGCGAAACGTGGGAACCCTGGGCGGCAATCTGTGCCAGCGGCCCCGGTGCTGGTACTTCCGGGGAGATTTCCCCTGTTTGAGGAAAGGTGGGGACATCTGTTACGCCGTGGACGGCGAGAACAAATTTCATTGCGTCATCGGTGGGAGACCGTGCTACATTGTGCATCCCTCCGATATGGCGGTGGCCTTGCTGGCGTACAATGCCACGGTGGAAATTCAATCCCCCCAAAAGTCCCGCCGGGTGAACCTAAAGGACTTCTTTGTTCTGCCACAGGACGATTATTTACATGAAAACATACTCCGGCCGGGAGAAATCGTAACCAGAATTCGGGTGCCCGAATCTGCTCCGGGGACCAAAGCACTTTTTCTGAAAGTGAAAGAACGGGAAGTGTGGGATTTCGCCACGGTTAGCCTGGCAATGGTTCTGGTCACCTCCGGGAAGCAGATCACGGCCGCTCGGGTGGCGCTGGGCGGCGTGGCACCCGTTCCCTGGTTAGAGGAGACCGTGAGTCGGAGTCTCCCGGGCTTTACCCTGGGGAAAGATGCTCCGGAAGCTCTCGCCGGGCAGGTTTTGAAAGCCGCGGAACCGCTGGAACAGAACGCCTACAAAGTGATTCTGGCGCGCAATTTGTTCAAACAAGCGCTGGAGGAATTGGCAAAGAGTTAAATAAATCGGAGACAATTTGCCAACCCCGGCGGTCAATGTTCGGGAAATTCCAGCGCCGGGGCTTTCCAGGTCAGGGTATCGCCAACCAGACGGTGGGGGTAGCTCACCACTTCAATGCGCCGGGGAACCACTTCAATGAGCAAAAAACTGTTTTCCCGATCGGGATAAAACATGTCCCAACCCTCTTTCCAGTGCCGGGCTTTTTCCGCCGGATCATTCACCAGATAGGCGGTACCCATCAACGAAACGTAGCCGCCCCCTTCCGGATCGCTGTAAAAGAGGGTCACCCAGGGATTAGCGCGAATCTGTTCCACTTTCCGGCTCCTCGGGTTAGTACCCAACCAGACGGTCAAATCATCTTCTGGAGGAAGCGGTTCCATCAGCCGGGCAAAAGCATTTCCCTGAGCATCCACGGTAATGAGGGCGCAGTAGGGAATGGATTCCATCATTTCGCGGGCGGCTGAAAGTATTTCATCTTGCCGGGAAGCGTGTTCAGTGCTTCCGGCTTCCAGTAAATCACAGGACACGATTGGGTTGATCAGGAGCGCAAGCGAGAAAGCGATCAAGGATGAATGTTTAAGTTTCAATAACATGGCGTTTTTTCCTCCACAATGATTTATTCGTCTAAGCCTGTTTTTACCCCAAAGAGATAATTTTAAAATATTTTACACTTCCTGAATATTTTGATTTTTTCTGTTTGGATTAATCTTGAGGATTCGATTTTTGGGATTTTTGACCGGGTTTCCCGTCCTGAAAGAGCTTAAGATATTGCCCGTACCTTTCTTTTTCCAGATTCTCTTT
>JAJRXE010000059.1 GCA_024276455.1 Calditrichota bacterium | reverse complement strand
GCCCAGGAAACGGTGGCCAGCGAATATTTGGGTAACAAATCGCGTGCAATGGCTCGACGTTTTCCTTCCAGTAAGGGATCGAGGTAAATAAACTGCAGGCTGTACATCTGGGCATTGTGGAAATACTCCGGCACGTTCAGTAGTCCGGCCGTGCGCAAACGGCAGCACATGATGACCAGCAATTCCAGCACCATTTCGCCCATGCCCAGGCCGGGATATTTTTGTCCCGGCAGACGCGGCCGCTCTTTGGTGAACTTTGCCCGGGGATTTTGCATGCACAACCACTCCACGGCAATGGTTTCGTAGGTCCGCCCGTGAATTAAAGAGGGAAAACGGGTGTACACGGTGATGTGCTTGCGCTTCAGCACCAGCTCGCCCAACAGGTGATCGGGATCTTTCCGCTGGTAATAAATGGCCAGACGCTGCCGAAAGGGATCGTTGGTGTCGATGCTTAATTTAAAATCGTCGAATCCCTTTTTCTTTAGCAGCTCAAAAACGCCGTACTGCTCCAGGGCGTACTTAATTCCGGCCGGGGAATAATAGCCCAAAAAGAAAGGGGAACTGCGGTCTTCCTCTTCCCGGGAAAACAACCCTCCAAAATCGAGCGACAGGGACTTCTCTTCCAGGCGGCGCAGCTGATGGGTGGTTAACCGCCGGGAAATTTTTTGTAACCTCTTGGCCCTTTTGGACATGATTTTTTATTTACCTTTCTTGATTACCCACTTAATAAAATTGTAATACACCTTCCAGCTGTCCGGTCCGTAGCCGCCTGCGCCTAACACAATCAGAGGGATCTCCCGTCGGCGCGCCTCCCGGTAAACGAGAATGTCGCGTTCCAGCATTCCCTGCTCACTAATGTCGAAATCGCCCAGGCTGTCCAAAATGTACGGATCGCTTCCGGCCACATACACAACTAAATCGGGGTGAAAATCCTGAAACACCCGGGGTAATTCAGCCTGGAGAATAGAAAGGTACTGCTCGTCTTTTACATGAGACGGCAGCTCAATGTCAACATTGTGTTTTTTCTTCGTGCAATCCACCCAGTTGTTTGCATGCATGGAAAAGGTGAACACGTCCTCATCTTCCCGAAAGATCAACAGGGTACCATTCCCCTGATGGTAATCCAGATCCACGATTAAAAATTTTTGTGCCAGCTGCCGCTGCCGCATTTTGCGAACGGCAATGGCCACATCGTTAACCAGACAAAAGCCTTCGCCGTGATCCGGATGAGCGTGGTGAAACCCTCCTCCCAGATTGAAGACCGTTAACTTGTTTTCCAGGGCATATTCGGCGGCCAAAACGGTGCCGCCGGCCACATAACGGAAATATTCAAAGATGTACTCATCCCAGGGATTCACGTAATCCAGGTGCAATATTTCCCCCACCAGAAGAGGATTCTTCAGACTCTCGATGTAATCCCGGGTATGAACCAAGAGTAAATCCTCGTCCGAAATCCGGGTGGCTTTTAGCACATCTTTCCGGCGGATTAAATGCTCACGAATAAGCTGATCGCGAATTTTTTTAAACTTCATGACGTCGAAGGATTGACGGGCATCCCGGGCATGTACCGCCGAAAAGTACTCACTTCGGTAAACAATTTTACAGCGCTGTCTCCTCAAAAAACGAATCATGCCGAATCGTCCTTAAAACTCTTTCATGGAATATAATTTTTTTCCCGATTGCTTGCAATGAATTGTATTTTCTTAAAGCCTATGCCCCAGAACAGCTTCCGGAAAAATCTTTTAAACCCGGCTTTCCTTCATTAACTGTTGTTTATTCTACACCTGTAGCATATTCTTCACCTACCTGGACAGGCAAAACTCCGAATTTCTGCCCAAAACCGTAAATAGCCTACCTTTCGTTTAAAATATCCTTGGCACAATTCTTGATTTAATTTAAATTCTGTATCGGAATTCCGAAAGGACAAAATGAAACGGAGTGAAAACAACTAAATAGAAAGCACATCAGATTCATGAATACAGATCGAAAAAGCACTGCTCTTCCGGAAGCGGCCTCAAAACGTTCTGGAAAAGAAGAGGTGTTAGAGCTACCCATTGAGGGCATGAGCTGCGCCACTTGCGCGGTTACGGTTGAGAAGGCACTGAAAGACGTTCCCGGCGTTAAGTTTGTTAATGTGAATTTCGCCAGCCAGGCAGCCCAGGTAGTCATTGAGTCGGACAAAGTTCATCCCGCGCAGCTGTCCGAGGCGGTAAAATCGGCGGGATACGACACGGGCGGCGCCACCATGCTGCTGAAAATCGACGGCATGAGCTGCGCTTCCTGCGTCAAACGGGTGGAAGACGCCATTCGTGCAGTTCCGGGAGTTCTGGAGGTGGGGGTAAATCTCAGTTCGGAAGAGGCCCGAATCACCTACCTACCTGAAAAAACGAATTTTAACCAAATCCAGCAGGCGGTAAAATCCGCCGGTTACGAGGCGAGGAAGGAAGAAACCGCCGGTGGTGCAGAACCGCTGGAAGACAAGCGGGAGAAAGAAGCGCGAAATTTAAAGAAAAAATTTTTGCTCTCGGCCGCGCTGACGCTTCCGTTGCTG
>JAJRXE010000058.1 GCA_024276455.1 Calditrichota bacterium | reverse complement strand
GGATGTCACTCCGAGCGCCCGGCCTCGCGGAATTATAGTTACTTTATGTACCGGATCGGATTCCGGTACCAGTCTTGCTACCAGCACATGGCCGGATTCGTGATAAGCCGTGGTTTTCTTTTCCTCTTCGCTGATAATCAATGTTTTACGCTCCATGCCCATCATTACTTTGTCCTTGGCTTCCTCAAAATCGGTCATGGTGACGTTCTTACGATTTTTACGTGCCGCCAGCAATGCCGCCTCATTCACCAGATTGGCCAGGTCTGCACCCGACAGTCCCGGCGTTCCCTTCGCCAGTACTTCCAGATCGATGTCCTTGTCCAGTGGAATTTTCTTTGTGTGTACTTTCAGGATTCCTTCACGCCCCCTGACATCCGGCCGGTCAACAACGATCTGGCGGTCGAATCGTCCCGGACGCAATAGTGCGGAATCAAGAACATCGGGCCGGTTAGTTGCGGCAATCAGGATAACTCCTTCGCTGGTATCAAAACCATCCATTTCAACCAGCAACTGGTTGAGCGTCTGTTCACGTTCATCGTGGCCACCGCCAAGTCCGGCCCCGCGCTGGCGCCCCACGGCATCTATTTCGTCGATAAAAATTATGCACGGGGCATGCTTGCGTCCCGTTTCAAAAAGATCGCGTACACGGCTGGCGCCCACCCCGACGAACATTTCAACGAAATCCGCACCGCTCATACTGAGGAACGGTACACCGGCTTCACCGGCCACCGCTTTCGCCAACAGCGTTTTTCCCGTTCCGGGAGGCCCAAGCAATAACGCACCTTTCGGAATACGTCCACCGAGGCGGGTGAACTTGCCGGGATCTTTCAAAAATTCAATGATTTCCTCCAGTTCCTGTTTGGCTTCATCGGCACCGGCCACATCGGCGAAGGTAACTTTAGTTTTATCCTCCGTCACCATTTTAGCACGACTTTTACCGAAAGAGAAAATCCCTTTGCTGCCACCGGCTCCCTGCATTCTGCGGGCGATAAAAATCCATGCCCCGAGAATAATAATCCACGGCAAAGAATTAATCAGGATTACCGTCCACTCATTGGAAGGTGTAAGAAATTTTATATTGATATTATGATCGTTCCATTGCTTCACCACCGTGTCATCAAGATAGGGAAGAACCGTACGGAATTTTGTGACTTTCATTTCCTTCCCGCCGGGACGCTGAATGATAATTCCGCGTTTTGTTTCACCGCGCAGAATGTTTTCTTTAACTATAATTTCGCCACTGGCTATATTATCATCCTTTAACAGGCGCTGGTATTCCGAAAAACTGATCTCAATCATGCCCTCTTCGGAATTCGGCCACAGGGTGCTGAAAAAAATTGCGGCCAGCAGAATCCCAATCCACACCAGCCCGGTTTTAGAAGCCCTGCGCCACTGAAATTCATCATCCTTTTTGCGGCGATTGGGTTTCTGCTGATTATTGTCATTTTTTTTATTATCATTTTCTGGCATGAAAAAACCTTTCCTGAATCTAAATAACCTCGTTACTCAACGACATATATGGAACGCAAGTTCCTTTTAACCTGATTTTCATCGAGGCCGTATCCTATCACAAATTTATCTTCGATATCAAAACCCACATATTCAACCGGAACGTCAACTTTGGCGCGCATTTTTTTGCGCAGCAGCGTTGCCGTTTCCAGTGATGCGGGGCCGAATGCCGACAGCATCTGAAGCAGGAACTGAACCGACAAACCGGAATCGACAATGTCTTCCACAACGATAACATGCCTGCCTTTAATATCGGCACTGAGCGGTTTCAGAACCTTAATGTGCCCGCTGCTTTCCTTTTCGTTTCCATAGCTGGAAATCCGTATAAAATCGATTTCGCAATCCGTATCGATATAACGAATCAGATCGGCCAGAAAAACAAACCCGCCATTCAAAACACCGATTAATATCGGGTTCTTTCCATTGAATTTTTCACCGATTTCCCTGCCCATTTCCGCCAGCCGATCCTGTATCCGCTCTTCTGATATGAGTAAGGAATAATTTGCTTCTACTATTCCGTCCTGTGAAACCGCCTTATGGATCAATGCTCAATCTCCTCCAGTTCAAGTCTGTAAAAAATTTTTGTCTGGTAGGTCACCTTAAATTTATCATCCAACCTGAAACCGGCGATCCAGACAATATCGGACCCGCTGCAAATGATCGGTACCTGTTTCTTCCGAAATCGATTAAGTTTCAGATCAATAAAAAAATCACTGAGTTTGCGCCTGTTCATCATCCCGAGCGGCCTGAAATTATCACCCTGTTTCCAGAATCTTACCGTCAGCCGGGGCCCTGTTTCCCCCCCATCGATAAACTCGATGTTTTTGTCAGCCGAAAAGTGCACATCCCTTTTGCTGGTTTTTACCAGGCGGATCCTGTATTTATCATTGATGACTAATGTATCCCCAGGGGTCAGAGAATATTTTTCTTCTTTTTCTTGGGGTATGCCGCCAAAAACGATCGTAGTTCGGTCAGCCAGCGCAATCCCGTCATTTAATATATGCATTTCTTTTCCCGGAAGTGCTGCAGTAACAAATTCATCCCAAACGGCAAAATTCCGGTCTGACAGGCTGTAATTTAAAGGAATAACACTGGAAATACAATATTCCAGCAGCCCTCTTCGAATCACCGGATTGAACACCTCATAGCGCTTGCGATTCAACACAATTCCCTCTTTCAATTTTTTACATGATTGTAAAACGGCATCGCGCAGCGCTGAAGTATACAGCGAATAGTGCTGCTCAAGGTCTTTCATGGTTTTCTGTAAATTTTCCATGAGACGCGGTTCAAGATTTTGCTGCAGAAAAGGAATAACATTGTGCCGCAACCGGTTACGCGTCATCGACTCGTCAGCATTGCTTCTGTCTTCCCTGAATTGTAAATCATTTTCCCGGGCGTATTTTTCTATTTCCCTGCGACTGATTTCCAGTAACGGGCGGATAAAAACGCCTCGTTTCGCGGGAATGCCCTGTAACCCCTTCAACCGCGAACCACGCACCAGACGCATTAAAAACGTTTCAATCTGATCGTCCCGGTTATGTCCGGTGGCTATTACCGCGTCCCGCCGGGATTCCAGTGCGCGTTCAAAAAATCTGTATCGTTCTTCCCGCAGCAGGTTCTCGCTCATGCGGCGGTTCTTTTTGCGCAGTTCGCCTGATTTGAAGTCCGCACGGTATTTCTCCGCCAGCGCCTTCACAAAAGCCGCATCAGCCCTGCTATCATTACCGCGCTGGTGATGATTGAAATGCAGCACACCCAACCGGATTCCAATCTCATCTTTCAGCCGGTACAAAACATCGAGCAGAACGCACGAATCGATACCTCCCGATACAGCCGCAAAAACTTGTCTGGTTCCTGATGTAATTAACTCGTGGGAAAGAATGAATTTTCTGACCTGTTCAATCATGCATTGGCGTCATAAAAAATATAAAAGTAGCGGCGCAGGGACTCGAACCCCGGACACGTGGATTATGATTCCACTGCTCTAACCATCTGAGCTACGCCGCCAGGTAATAAAAAAGGTGGCACCTTACGACCACCTTGTTTAGTAGCGGGGGCAGGATTCGAACCTGCGACCTTTGGGTTATGAGCCCAACGAGCTACCGGACTGCTCCACCCCGCGATCAAGAACTATAATTTAGTGACTATTCTCTTTTTTGTCAATACGCAATTTGATGTATTTAAGGAATTTTTCCTTATTATAAAGCTCCGGTTTCTGATCGATCACCACCCAGTCGATTTCAGGGCGTTTCAATAGTTTTAATTTTACCTTATCCTTCCAGGTTGTTACAATGGTTTTTACTCCGGCATTTTCAGCTTCGGCACAAATGGTGTCAACATCCTTCCGGGTGTAAACATGGTGATCTTTGAATTCATAACTTTTTATTATTTCAAATCCCAGTTCTTCCACGGTATTTCGAAACCGATGCGGTCGTGCAATGCCACAAACCGTAAATACCCGCTCAGTCCGTATTTTTTGCAGGTCAATCCTTTTCCCATCAAAACCGTACAAATCACCGGAGAAGAACTCCGCGAAAAAAAACTCTCCATTATAGTACTTCTTCAAGGACTGATGAATTTCCGTCGAATGTTTCGCTCCAATCACTACCAGGCAATCGGCCCGGTTCAAGCCGGACAACGGTTCGCGTAAAATTCCCGCCGGCAACACCCTTTCCTTTCGCGACAACTGTCGTGTATCGAGCAGCACCACATCCGCATCCCGTCCGGCATAGCGATGCTGGAAAGCATCATCCAGCAGAACCAGATTGGGAGCAAATCTTTCCATCGCCAGCCGGATTCCTTCGTTCCTTTTTTCAGCAACAATCACTGCCACCCCGTGCAACCGCTCGGCCATCATTGCCGGTTCGTCTCCGGCTTCCGCAGATGAG
>JAJRXE010000057.1 GCA_024276455.1 Calditrichota bacterium | reverse complement strand
TTACCGCCATCCTGAAAAAAAGGTAGTACTTTTCCAGACCGGGATGGGATTTCGCCGGGGACGGGAACATTTTCGGCACCTGCTGAAAACCTTGCAGCCGGCGCTGGTGGTCAACCTTGGAATTGCCGGCGCGCTGGATTTGAACACGGAATTGTTCACTGCCTTTCTTGTCAGGGAAGTTTGCTCCGAGAGGGGTAAGAGTATCGACTTACATTCCCGATTACCGGAACCGTTTCGCACCGAACAAAGACCGTTCGTCCACGCACGCTTGCTTACCGTCTCCGAGGCAGTGCTGGAGAATTCCCGCCGGGAAGCGTTTTACCGGCGCTTCGCCTGTCCGCTGGTGGACATGGAAGCCTTTCCGCTGGCGCAGTTGCTTCCTGCTAATCTTCAGGCCGTTTTCCTGAAAGTCGTGTCCGATTTTGCGGATTCCCGGGCGGTGGAGCAGGTGAAAAGCCGCATAC
Organism: Calditrichota bacterium; assembly: GCA_024276455.1. Classification (GTDB taxonomy): domain Bacteria; phylum Calditrichota; class Calditrichia; order RBG-13-44-9; family RBG-13-44-9; genus JAJRXE01. The sequence goes on along the minus strand of JAJRXE010000057.1, from coordinate 1,519 downwards.
CGCTCCTGCAACAGCGCTTGCGGCAGGCTGCAATCCAACTGTTTACCAATTTGCGGGACAGGTCATGAAAATCTTCCCTCGCATTGCCGCTTCACCGGAAGGGATTTAAAAAATTCTTCCTGACCGGTGTCTAAATTCCAGAAAAATGAACCACTGACGACCGGATTTTTTGTCCAGCGGCCCGTTTTGTGGTAATCGGGTGTGGTTTGGTAATTGAAAGTTCTTTGTGAAGGGGTGTCTGTGGTTCGAGAATACAAGCTGCGGCGCGTTTAGGGCCTTTCCCCTGCCGGGGGTGGTTCAATCATTGAACCGCTTTACGTTGTTTAAACAGATTTAATTCTCCTGCGGTGGCACAGCCACCCGTAGGCTTGCTGGCACCACCTCAATCTTGAGCAGGGCGTCTTCTTCGTGGGGATCCCCATCCGTGTGAATGGTACCTGCCTGGGAGCGTTCGATGGTAAGCGAGCGGATCTGGAAAGAGCGGTATCCCTCAAATTCGTCAATGCTGCCGTTGAATAAGCGGTAGAGGTTTGGCACCGCTTTCCAGAGCGGAATGGGATCGATGATGCACACATCCAGCTTTCCGTCATCCAGTTGCGCTTGGGGAGCAATAATAGCGCCGTTACCGTATTGAGGTCCGTTGGCTATGCTAATAATAAGAGGCGAGAGGGTGGCGGTGAATTCTTCAGAGATTATTTTTAGAGGTTTGGGCTGGTAAGCCAGCATGGCTTTGGTGCCCACCAAAAAGTACGGCACCGGTCCCCGCATCCCGAATTCCTCGAAATTTTTACTGATCTCGGCATCCAGACCGGTCCCGGCGACATTGAAAAAATAGTGTTGATTAATTTTTCCGACATCAATGCGGCGGAAGGCCGGCGAGAGCAGCATGTCGATGGCTTCCCGTTGATCCAGCGGAATGTTGAGATTGCGGGCGAAACCGTTTCCGGAGCCGGCCGGAATGACGCCCAGGGCCGTTTGGCTCCCCACCAGGCCCCGTCCCACTTCGTTAACCGTGCCGTCGCCTCCCACAGCCACCGCAATGGCGTAATTATTTGCTGCCGCCTCGCGGGCCAATTCCACGGCGTGTCCCCGGTGCTTGGTTAAGGTGATTTCAAATTCGGAATCGCTGTCACGAAAACTGCGTTCAATCCAATACACAATTTTGCCGGGATTACGATTGATGCCGGAAATCGGGTTGACAATAAAGCGAATCTTTGGCACGGTGCCTCCTTTACGACTTTTCTTCCCGGGGACTAAGCATTTTCCGCCGGTAAATTCGGGCAATCTCCGCAGCGGCAATCAGAAAGTCTTCTTTTCGTTTTACCTCGAACCAGTGAATCTCCGGATCGGCGCGAAACCAGGTGAGTTGGCGTTTGGCATACCGTCGAGTGTTCCGTTTAATGGTGGACACACATTCTTCGAAGGTAATTTCCCCATCTAAAAATTGAATCACTTCTTTGTAACCGACCGTGTTCAGAGCATTGAGGGTTTTGGGGTAGCCGTGGCTGAGCAAATTGGC
>JAJRXE010000056.1 GCA_024276455.1 Calditrichota bacterium | reverse complement strand
TTCCGCCCCTCCCTTTTTATTCTTTCTTCACCGAAGAACTTAAGAGGTGAGGGCCCGGTGGGGATTGCCCCGGATCAGGAAGTACAATCCCAGCATCAGCACGGTGAACTGAAATTCCATGCCGCCCATGGGATGGGTTTGGGAAGGGGCGAAATTCCACTGCCCCCAGTGAACCAGCAGAATGGCGCCGGTCATCACAATGGCAATAAGCAAACCGGCCACCCGCGACGCCCAGTCTATCCCGAGGCCCCCGATTAAAATGAACCCACCAGCCGCTATTTCCATCATGGCCAGAAGGTAGATCATGAACAAGGGCATGTTCATCATTTGGGCTAAACCGGCAACGGCCGGAAATTTAGTGATGCCGTGGTACAAAAAGATGCCCGATAGAGCAATCCGTAGTAACCAGTGGGTGTAGGGTGTTAATTTATCAAAAAACTTCATTTGAAACCTCCTTTTGCTTGTTTCGTCTTTCCTCAATATAAGGAGGTTCTTGCGCAATTCCTGTAAGTGAGCTTACAAACTAAGCAGGAAAGGAGATGTACTGTTGTAATTTGCGGGGAGACAGTATTTTAATTCTTCGCTTCTCGTAATCGATAATACCTTCTTTTTTGAGTTCGGAGAGATTCACGCTGGCGGTTTCCCGGGTACATCCCACCAGATTGGCAATGTCGCGGTGGGTCAGTGGTACTTTAATGATTTGCTTTTCCTTGTCGCCGCTCTTCTGGTACAACGAATAAAGCAGTTCGCAAATCCGGGTCTTGATGTCCTTGAAAACCAGATTCTGGAGCTTGTTTTCCAGGATGTTGATTTTGAAGCCCAGTACTTTCAGGACCCGGAAGGAGATTTCAGGATATTTTTGTAAAAACGCTTCAAAATCCACCTGGTTCATTACACAGATGAGGGCTTTGTTCAGCGAACGGGCGTAACCGCCTGCCGAGCCTTTCCCCAGCACGGTGCCAAATATTTCTCCCGGCCCCAGGATGTCGATGGAAAATTCTTTTCCGCTCTCGTCCAGATAACCAATTTCCACATGACCGTTTTTGATGACGTACACCTTCTCCACGTCTTCGGCGGAAAAATAAATATATTGCTTTTTCTGGTAATTTTCCATGATGGTAATTTCATCCAGCACTTTCATGGCATTGGGCTGCATGTTTTTAAAAAGATTTAAGTTTTTAAGATACCAGAGTTTTAAGTTTGCTTCGGTCATGGTGAAAACTCCTGCGTTGTGGATTGAAATAATTGATTTCGTGCATTGTGGCAAAAAAAAACGCCCCGGCCCTAATATTCCGGGAAAAACATCAGAAATCTGTAAAATATCTTACTGAGTAAGCGTTTTTTAGGTCCACAAAGTCAGATCGATGCTTTTCGCGGGGAGGAACGCGGAAATGTCCGCGACAAAAGTTCGAGCGTTGTCCGGAACGCCACCCTATTAGAAACGTTTGCTTTCCGGAACAATTTAACACATTTTGGGCTTGTTTCAAGGAAAGAATGGAATCAAATTAAAAAATATGGGGAAAATTGAAAAACGGGTTCGCTGAATGGGGGCACGTCATGGCCACAGAGGATCAGCTCGTTGAATATCCGATTAACGGGGTGTTGGATCTGCACACCTTTCCTCCCTCGGAGGTAAAGAGCCTGGTGCTGGAATATCTGGAAGCGTGCCGGGAGCGGGGAATTTACCAGGTGCGGATCATCCATGGCAAGGGAACCGGCACCCTGCGCCGCACGGTTCATGCCCTCCTGGACAGGAATCCGGCGGTGATTCGCTACTGGCACGAAGGAGGTAGCGGAGGTTCCTGGGGGGCGACCATCGTTCGTTTGAAAGAGAAAAAGGTCCCTTCCCGGGATTGATTCGTTTGACAGGTCTTCTTCTCTTTTTTCTTCGGGAGATTTTTTACGGTAACAGAAGATTTTTCGCACAACTTTTGACCGCGTTTCCTCGTACATAGGTTTGTTTTGAAACGAGAAAACAGGCATTTTTTCACCAAAATATGGGGGATGCGATGAAATTATTTACCTTTTTACTTACTTTAATGGTTGGAACGCTGCTTCTGGGAGCCGATCTGGGAAATGAGCGGGTATTGACGCTGCCGGCCGCCGAAATCAGCACGCTGAATATTGATTGCGGGGCGGGCTATTTAAAGGTGAACGGAGAGCCGGGAGCGAAAGAGATTCGGGTCAAGGCGATCTTTGAATCCCTGGATATTCCGCCGGCGGAGTTGAAAGATTTTATTACTCAAAATGTGGAATTGAAGCTGGAGAAGAGGGGAAATCGGGCTTACTTAATAAGTGTGGTGAATCGGAGCAGATCAATTCTGGACAACCTGTTTGGTAGTGGCGCCAACTTGAAGATCAATCTGGAGGTGACGGTGCCGGAGAGCCTGAATCTGGAGGTGGACGATGGTTCCGGGTGGATTGAAATTAGGGCGGTGTCCGGGGACGTGGAGGTAGATGATGGTTCCGGATCGATCGTGCTCGAGAACATCGGGGGAACGGTGAAGATTGACGATGGTTCGGGAGAAATTGTCGTGACGGATGTGGGCGGCGACGTTCGCATTGACGATGGGTCGGGCGACCTGAAAGTGCAACGGGTAAAAGGAGACGTTTTCCTGGACGACGGCTCCGGCGATTTAAAAATCAACCAGGTGGAAGGATCGGTGGAAATCACCGACGGCTCGGGAGACATTGAGGTGGACCTGGTCGGTAAGAATGTAATCATTCGGGAGTCCGGGAGCGGTCAGGTGGAAATTACCCGGGTGAGGGGGGAAGTGATCCGGAAAGACGAGTAGGTGGTTCCATTTATCAAGGTAAGAGGTAACAGGACAAGATGCCCCTGGCGGTTAAACTTCATCCTTTTTTGGTACATTTTTCAATCGCTCTGTTTATTACCAGTGTGGTACTGGACTGGTGGGCGGTTTGGTTTAAGAACGGAAAATTTTCCACTGCCGCTTCCGTAAACCTGTTTCTTGCCGCCGGGGCGGTGATGCTGGCGGTGGCTTCGGGATTGTGGGCCCGAGCCCAGTTGCAATTTACCGGCGACGCCCGGGAATGGTTGGCAATTCACCAGTCCCTGGCCTTCTGGATTTCCAGCGGAGTGCTGGGGTTGGCGTTCTGGCAAATTGGGCGGGGGAGGCGAATGCGGCTCCCGGAACGGCGTCTCTTTCGGTTGGCGGGACTGCTTTTGCTGGTCGGAATGTTGTTCGTCGGCTATCAGGGCGGGAAGCTGGTTTTCGAAGCGGGTTGGCGGGAAAAAATGATTCAGCTGGCGCCGAAGCAAAAATCCGCTCCCCGGCCGGCAGTGCCCGGTGCCGACATGTATCCGGAAGAAAAGTAAATCGCGCCTTCTCCTTTTTCCAGCAGACCGAAGGGAGTTCATCCCAGGCGGCCCCCTGTTTTTAACAAAAAAAATCTATCCTCCAAGACTTTACAAATTCCGCTTCAAATCGTATATTCTGATTATGGTAACTGGATGAGGAGACCGGGAATGAAGTTGACCACCCTGCCTGACCGTGTTTTTGAGATTGGTGAGGATGCCATTTACATTATCATTGGCATGTTGCTCTTCGTGGCAAGCGTATTTTTAGTGGTTCATGTGGTGGAAGCGTTTTTTTATCTGCCGGAAGAGAGAAACTTTGTGCGCTGGATTGTGGAGATTCTGGACAAAATTCTCCTGATGTTAATGATTATTGAGGTTGTGTACACGGTTCGGATTAGCTACAAAGAACATTCTTTGCGCCCCCGCCCTTTTCTGATTGTGGCGCTCATTGCCGCCATCCGGCGAATCATGGTGCTGAGCGTGGAAACTGCCTATATTCCGGAAAAATTTGAGCACTACATGATTGAAATGGGGTTGCTGGGAGTGCTGGTGTTCATATTTGTTGTTTCCATTATTATGTTGGACCGCCAAAAAATAAAGTCGGCCGGCGAGCGGTAACAGAGTAATTGTTTCGTTCCCGGAAGCGGGATGGGAAACCTTTCGGGGCAAACCCTGTGTGGCGGACACGACGTTTAAATCATGCCGATTGAATTCTGGATTGCGAAATACGGGTACTGGGCTCTGGCGTTGGGCACCTTGCTGGAAGGCGAAGGCGTGGTGCTGCTGGCCGGATTCTGGGCTCACCTGGGAACTCTGAGTCTTCCGCTGGTTGTGTTAATTGCCGGACTAACCGCCACGGTGGGCAATTCGGCGGCCTTTCTGATTGGTAAACTCTTCCGTAACCTGACCCTTCGCCGTTTGCAGCGTTACGCTCGTCAACTCGAGAAACTTTCCCCCTATGTGCAGCACCATCAGGTCATGCTGATTCTGGGATTCCGATTTTTGTACGGCCTTCGTTCGCTCATTCCCTATTTGCTGGGGATGAGTGGAATAGACACCGTTAAATTTCTCGCCTGGAATGCCCTGGGTTCTTTTATTTGGGCCCTGCTGTTTGCCGGATTGGGGTTTCTGGCCGGAAATGGATTGAAATCGCTGGTTGGCAACATTCGCTTGCTGGAACAAGTTTCGCTGGGACTATTTCTGCTGGTCGTGGTGTTTCAGCTGAGCTGGTGGGTGGTTCGCCGAATCCGATCTGAAAGGGGAAAAAAGGCGCAATCCTGAAAAACGGTATTGCGCCTTTTGATTGTCGAAAAAACGGTTAATCTGCCTGGGGACCGGCCGCTTTAATCTCGGCCGGAGCCTCCGGGAAGCGTCGGAAGTTTTCCTGGAAACGTCGGGCTAATTCCAGCGCCTGACGATCGTAAGCGGCTTTGTCTTCCCAGGTGTTCCGCGGATCCAGTACCTCGTCCGGTACTTCCGGACAACAGGTTACTGGCACCAGTACTTTGAATATCGGGTGAGGACGGAATTCAACTCGTTCCAGATTCCCGTTCAGGGCGGCTTTAATCATGGCGCGGGTGTGGCGAATGTCCATGCGTTTCCCGACCCCGTACGGACCACCCGTCCAGCCGGTATTCACCAGCCAGACGCTGACGCGGTGCCGCTTCATCATTTTGCCCAGCATTTCGGCGTATTTCACAATTGGGAGCGGCATGAACGGTTCGCCGAAGCAGGCGCTGAAGGTGGCCTGGGGCTCGTCGATGCCGGTTTCGGTGCCGGCCAGCTTGGAGGTGTAGCCGCTCATGAAATGGTACATGGCCATCTCCGGGGTTAGTTTGGCAATGGGGGGAAGAACCCCGAAAGCGTCCGCCGTTAGAAACATGATGTTTTGCGGATGCCCCGCCATTCCGGGAATTAAGACATTCTCGATGTGCTCAATGGGGTAGGTGGCGCGGGTGTTTTCGGTAATCTCGTCGGAATCAAAATCAATCTCCCGGGAATCGGGATCGTAAATCACGTTTTCGGCCAGCGAACCGAACCGGATGGCGTGGTAGATCTGGGGCTCTTTCTCCTCCGAAAGAGCAATGGTTTTGGCGTAGCAGCCGCCCTCGAAATTGAAAACCCCTTCCTCGCTCCAGCCGTGTTCGTCGTCGCCAATCAGGCGGCGGTGGGGGTCGGCGGAAAGACTGGTTTTCCCGGTACCGGAAAGACCGAAAAACAGGGCAACGTCCCCTTTTTCGCCCACGTTGGCAGAGCAGTGCATGGGAAAAACCCCCTGAAAAGGTAAGCGGTAGTTCATTACCGTAAAAATAGACTTTTTGATTTCGCCGCCGTAGCCAGTGCCACCAATTAGAATGAGGCCTTTCCCCAGATGGATGAGAACGAAAACTTCTGAAGGGGTGCCGTCGATGGCAGGTTCCGCTTTGAGAAAAGGAGCGTGCAAAACGGTGAACTGGGGAAGCAGGTTGGCGACTTCTTCGTTGGTTTCCGGACGAATAAACAATGTTTGGGCAAACAGCGCTCCCCAGGCCAGCTCGGAAACCACCCGCAGGGGCATGCGGTAACGGGGATCCACCCCAACGTAAACGTCTTCCACGTAAAGGTCTTTCCCTTGAAAATAAGCTTGAATTTTGGCAAACAGCCGATTAAAGACCTCTTCGGAAATGGGTTGATTGATGTCGCCCCAGGCAATGTGATCGTTGCTGTGCGGTTCAACCACAAAAAAACGGTCTTTCGGAGAGCGACCGGTGCGTTCACCCGTCCGAACGATTAACGCACCATTGCTGGCTAAAACACCTTCTTTATTTAAAAGGGCTCTCTCCACCAGCCAGGCTGCACCTTTGTTCCAGGAAATCGATTTCCAATGGTCAATGCCCAGTTCCTTCAACTGGATTTCTTTTCGCTTCATTCTAACCTCCTGATTCATTAACTTACGCACGGTCCGCGATGCCGTTCGAGCAAAATTTTAAAATTTTAATTTATTTTAGAGCAAAACATAATAATTTTCAACAAGGGTTGCCAACAAATATTTAAATATCTGGCCCTGGCAGACTGGAAAATTTCTTGATTTTAGTTAGGCGAAAATTTATATTCGAAAGCTATAGATAACGACCGGGTTCCAATGGGAAAGATTATTGCGATTGCAAATCAGAAAGGTGGCGTTGGAAAAACCACCACGGCGGTAAATCTTGCGTCCTGCTTGGCCGTGGCTGAGCAAAAGACGCTGTTGGTGGACATCGATCCGCAGGCAAATGCAACCTCGGGACTGGGAGTTGATCCCCGGGATTTGAAAACCAGCATCTACGACATAATAATCAATCGGGAATCTCCCAACGGCGCCCTGGTGAAAACCAAGGTGCCCAACCTCGATCTTTTGCCGTCCCACATCAATCTGGTTGGGGCAGAGGTGGAGCTGGTGCAGGTAATTGCCCGGGAGCAATTGCTTCGGGAGTCGTTGAAAGCGGTTCGCGAAAGGTACGAATATGTCATCATCGATTGTCCCCCCTCGCTGGGTATTCTGACCCTCAATGCCCTGACGGCGGCCGATTCGGTGATTATTCCCATCCAGTGCGAATATTATGCCCTGGAAGGACTGAGTCAGTTGTTAAACACCATTCGGCTGGTGCAAAAGCATTTAAACCAGAGTCTGGAGATTCACGGGGTTTTGTTAACCATGTACGACAATCGGTTGAACCTCAGCAACCAGGTGGCACAGGAAGTCCGCAAATTCTTTAAAAATAAAGTATTCAACACGGTTATTGCACGAAATGTACGCTTGAGCGAAGCACCCAGTTTTGGCTTACCGATTATTTTGTACGATGCTTCCTCCAGCGGTGCAACAAATTATATGAGGCTTGCAGAGGAGCTGATGGCTAATGAAAGGTAAAACCCGCCTGGGCAAAGGTCTTGATGCCTTGTTTTCGACCCCAATTGAACAAATCCCTCCCCAGATCCGCAAATCTGTTCACGAAATTGACACGGCTTTAATCGATCCCAATCCCTTTCAGCCTCGTCAGGACATGGATCCGGTGGCTCTGGAGGAATTAAAGAAATCCATTAAAGAGAAAGGGATTATTCAGCCGGTGGCGGTGCGGCAGGTGGCGGGCGGACGCTTTCAGTTGATTGCCGGCGAGCGGCGTTTGCGGGCTGCGATTGAAGTCGGATTAAAAAAAGTGCCAGCTTTTGTACTGGAAGTAAAGAGCGACGAAGACATGCTGGAACTGGCGCTGATTGAGAATGTGCAGCGCGAACACCTCAATCCCATTGAATTAGCCCGGGGCTACCAGCGTTTAATTGACGAATGCCAGCTGACCCAGGAAGAAGTGGCTGCGAAAATCGGGAAAGATCGCACCACGGTGGCAAACGTCATTCGTTTGCTGAAACTGCCGCAGCCCATTCAAGACAGTTTGAAGCGCGGCGAAATCCGCGAGGGACATGCTCGGGCAATCCTGGCCCTCTCGGATGAGGAAAAACAAATTGAGGTCTGGAAAAAAGCCGTCAAAGAAGGATTATCGGTACGCAAAGTGGAAGAGCTGGTTAAGAAGATCCGCGAAAGCGAAAAGGGCCATCTGATTAATCGCCCGGTGCGAAAAAAATCCCCTTTCATTAGTCGCATCGAAAGTACCCTGCGGGAAAAGCTGGGCACTCAGGTCAAAATCCGCACCAAAAAAGAAGGGGGGAGCATCGAAATCGTTTTCTACTCCCGCGAAGATCTGGACCGTTTAATGGAATTGTTCGAGGAAATTAAAGTTTGATTGGATTCCGCTCGTCTTCTTTTTAATATATTCCCCGTGAATTGTGAGGTGTGATTAATTGGTCCCTTAATTTTTGAGGACGCAAAGTGGCACATAAGAAGCACAAACGAAAATATCTCAACATCCTGCTCATTCCGGACGACGAATCGACCACGCGGAACCTACGAGTGCGTTATTCCCTGCTCACCGCCTTGATTGTGGTGCTGATTATTGTGGGAATTTGGTTAATTGTGGGGGCGATTACCTACGGAGCGCTCATTCAGAAGGCGCTGGAAAACATTAGCTTAAAACAGGAAAACCGTCAGTTAAAAATCCAGCTTCAGAAGGTGAACGATCTGGAAAAAGAGCTGGAGGAGTTGCGCAATTTTAATCAGAAAGTCCGCAAAAGTTTAACCGGCTATGTGAAATTGGAGGACGGATCCGAAAATATCCCTTCCGTGGCTCAGCAACAAGAATCGCTGGAGAACTCCCGGCTGTCTATCTTTACCTTCGTCCCGGTCATACCTCCAGTCCGGGGGTTTGTGAGTCAGGGATTTAAGCGCGGAGTGCACAACGGTATTGACATTGTTGCCCCGGTGGGGACGCCTATTGTCGCCGCCGCCGATGGCACGGTGCTGTATTCGGACTGGACCCTGGATGGCGGATACACGATTATTATTAGCCACGGATTCGGTTATTACACTTATTACAAACACAATCTACGTAATGTGGTTTATGCCAATCAGAAAGTAACCCAGGGACAGGTGATCGGTTATCTGGGAAATTCGGGGCAGAAATCGTATGGGCCCCATTTACATTTCGAAATCTGGAAAGATGGAAAACCAATCGATCCGGAAATGTTAAATTTGGATTTCAAATAACAGGAGGTTTTTACCCATGGGGTTGAAGATGAAAGACACCAACAGTGGTTCCAAGGGAACGGGAGAATTGAATTTCTTGGGAGAAGGCACATATATTGAAGGGAAGCTGGAAGCCAAAGGCAGTATTCGCATTGATGGTCGGGTAAAAGGGGCGGTAAAGACGGCGGATACGCTGACGGTTGGGAACAATGGAGTGGTCGAAGGGAAAATTGAAGCCCGCAATGCCGTGATTGGCGGCAAAATTGAGGGCGAAATCTTTATTAGCGAAAAACTCATCTTAGAATCGAAATCGACCTTAATCGGAAATTTGCGGACCAAGAAGTTGGTCATCGACGAAGGCGCCGTATTCCAGGGGAAGTCGGATATGGGCATCAGCGCACAAACAGAGAAGTTGGGTACTAAAATCTCGTCACAGGGAGACATCGCCAAAGGTGGAGCGAAAGCCAACCAAACCCCAACCAGCTAAACCGGAACTGGAGACGGTCAGAAAGAACGTCGAATCTCTGGCGAAGGCTTATCGTAAACTGGCGCCCTATTTGAATCTCGGTTATGTCTGGGCGGCATCGGTGATCCTTTTTACCGCAGTGGGGTGGTACCTGGACAAAAAATGGCACAGTTCGCCCTGGCTCACGCTGGTCGGCGCCGTCCTGGGGGTCGCCACCGGATTTTACCAGTTTTTCAAAACAGTAATGAATCTGGAGAAGAAGAAAAGCCCTAAAAAATGAAATCAAGTGAATAACCATGCGTAACTTCTTCGATTTTTTCAAAAAGAGTTTTCTTTTATTTTTAATTTTTACGATATTATTGACCTTTTTGAAGCGCACCCCGGTTCTGGCGGGAACCGGATGGGCGAGTTGGGCAGGGCTGTTCATCGCATTTGCCAATGCATTAGTCGGATTTGCAATTATTAGCTGGGGATTGGAAAAAAAGGACAAGCAGTTTTACGGCGCCTTTTTTGGGGGAATGTTGGTCCGATTTGTGGTGATATTTCTGATTCTTTTTTTGTTAATAAAATTTTTTGATTTCCATGAGGTCGTTTTGGCCGTCTCTTTATTGGTCTTTTATTTCTCGTTCTTGATTTTGGAAATTTGGTCAATCAATAAACTGGCAGCACTCAGGGGTAATCGAGTATGATGATGTTTGCTTTCTTGACAGAGGTGACCGAAACGGAAAAAGAAGAAGGTCTGGGCGATTTTATCATCCATCATATCCAGAATTCCAACGAATGGAATGTGTTTGGTTACCATCTTCATCTCCCGCAATTCAAACCGATCCATGTTCTGGGTATGGAGATCGACCTCTCCATTACCAATCACGTGCTGATGATGTGGATTGCCTCGTTAATTCTCATCTCGTTGTTTTATTTCCTCTTCCGCAAGCGCAAATTGGTTCCCACGGGCATGGCAAATGTGCTGGAATCGATGGTGTTGTTTGTGCGGGACGAAATTGCCATTCCCAATATGGGAGCCAAAGCGGGGAAAAAGTTTACCCCTCTGCTGGCCACCATGTTTTTCTTTATTTTGACCTGTAACCTGATGGGGTTGATTCCGCTCTTTACCACCGCAACCGGCAATATCAGTGTCACTGCTTCGCTGGCTATCATTACTTTTCTGGTAACCCAGATTCAGGGCATGGTGGAGAACGGGGTGGTGGGCTATTGGAAAAGCCTGGTGCCCAGCGGAATTCCCTGGCCGTTAATCTTCATTATGGTGCCCATCGAAATCTTCGGACTGTTCACCAAGCCGTTTGCCCTGGCCATGCGTCTTTTTGCCAACATGATTGCCGGTCATACGGTTATTTTTGCCCTGCTGGGACTGATTATTGCCCTGGGGTCGGTGTTGGTGTCGCCTTTTGCAGTGGGATTTGCCGTGTTTATTAATCTGCTGGAAATACTGGTCGCCTTTATTCAGGCTTACATTTTTACCATGTTGTCGTCGCTGTTCATCGGAATGGCAATGCACCCGGAACACTAATATCTAAGGTTAACACATATAAAAGCTAAAAGGAGGTTGTAATGGAAAACTCATTGGCACTGGCTTTAGCGTATTTAGCGGCAGGTATTGGAGCTGCCATTGTGGCAATTGCAGCAGGTTTAGGTATTGGTAAAATCGGTAGTGCGGCAATGGAAGGGACTGCCAGGCAACCCGAAGCCGCCAATGCCATCCGGACTTCTATGATTATTTCGGCCGCGCTGATTGAAGGTATCGCTTTCTTTGGTCTGGTTATCTGTTTCTTGTTAGGCTTAAAGTAAAAAAATCAAAGGTGATCTATGCTGCAACTTGAACCAGGAATGTTAATCTGGACCTGGGTCACATTCATTGCTTTGTTTCTCGTGCTGGCCAAAGTCGCCTGGAAACCTTTGCTTGCCGTGGTGGAAGAGCGCGAGCAGAAGATCAGCGATTCGCTGCGCAAGGCGGAGGAAGCCCAGGCGGAGGCCCAGAAATTGCTGGATGAACAACAGGCGAAATTTGCCCGGGCACAGGAAGAGATTCAAAAGATGCTGAAAGAGAGTAAGGAGTTGGCCGAAAAGATGAAGGAAGAGATTGTGGAGCAGGCCCGTGCCGAGGCAGAGAAGATTCGCTTGAAAGCGGAGGCGGATATCCAGCGCGAGAAACAGGCCGCGATGCTGGAGCTGAGAAAACAGGTGGCCGATATGGCCATCCTGGCGGCATCCAACCTCTTGCAGGAAACCCTGGATCCGCAAAAGCATCGGGCGATGATTGATGACTATATTAATCAATTAGATCAAGTAAAGAAAAATTAAGAGACGTCAACTGTGATAGGGAATCGTGTAGCTTCCAGATATGCTCGGGCACTATTCGACCTGGCCCGGGAGCAAAAAATCCTGGAACGGGTCGAGAACGACATGAATGCCGTGGACCGTTTGTACCAGGAATCGGAAGAATTTCAGCGGGTACTGGATTCGCCGGTGATTAGTAAAAAAGACAAGTTGCAGGTGATTCGCGAAACATTTCGGGAGCAACTTCATCCCCTTAGTTACCATTTTCTGGAAATGTTGGTGGAAAAATCGCGTGAAGGACTCTTCCCGGCCATCCATCAGCGCTTCCTGGAAATGCTGGACGACGCCAAGGGCATTTTGCGGGGCGAATTGACCACCGCTTATCCCTTTTCCGAAAAACAGTTGGCTGCCCTAAAAGAGAAATTGGATAGCCTGACCGGAAAGAACGTGATTCTGGCAGAAAAAGTGGAGAAAGAACTGATTGGCGGCTTTGTGATTCGATTAAAAGATAGGGTAATTGATTCGAGTTTAAGAAATCAGCTCTTAAAGATGCGGGAAAAATTA
>JAJRXE010000055.1 GCA_024276455.1 Calditrichota bacterium | reverse complement strand
ATTTTTACTTTTATTCCAGTGGTAAGCCCTGCAGGTAGCGGCGCACCAGGTCGAGGGCCGCCTGGGCGGCTCGTTCTTTGTTGATTCGGCGATCGTTTCCGAACAGAAATTTCCGGGCCATCACTCGATCGGCACTGGCCAATCCCACGTACACCAGTCCCACCGGTTTGGTCGGTGTGGCGCCGGTTGGTCCGGCAATTCCGGTGGTGGAAACCGCAATGTCGGTGCCCACCGCCTGGCGCACTCCGGCCGCCATCTCTTTGGCCACAACCTCGCTTACCGCGCCATATTGACGGAGCGATTCGTCTTTGACACCCAGAAATTTCATTTTTGCTTCGTTGCTGTAGGTAACCATGCCGCCCATGAAATAATCCGAACTACCGGGTACGTCGGTGATTTTGTCCTGTACCAGCCCACCGGTGCAGCTTTCCGCCACCGAAATGGTTTTTTGTTGTTCCCGCAGAAGCTCCCCAACCACTTCTTCCAGTTCTTTGTCTTCCGTGGTGTAAATGAAATTCCCGATTTTTTCGTAAAGCATTCGGGTGAAACGTTCGAATTTTTCTTGATCGGTAATGTCGCGGCCCCGGCGAATAACCCGCACATCCACTCCGGTAAATTTGGGAAGAAAAGCGATTTCGTAACTGGAAAAATCCGGCAAATCCTTTTCAATTCGCTCATAAATAGAGGATTCCGGGATACCGGTGGTGCGAAATAGATTCACCTCCACCCGGCATTCCTGACAGCGCTCCCGCAAGAAAGGAATAACGGAATCTTCCAGCATGGCTTGCATTTCCCGCGGGACACCCGGCATGACGAAGGTAAATTTCCCCTCCTTCTCGAAAATCATTCCCAGAGCGGTCCCCACCGGGTTGTCCATTAATCGGACGTCCTCGGGTACCAGCGCCTGGTTGCGGTTGATTTCCGGCATCTTGATTCCCCGGCGGGCAAAACGTTCTCTAACTTTCTCCAACAAATCTTCCCGAAACACCAAGCGCTTATTAAAAAATTCCGCCACAGTTTTCTTGGTAATATCATCGTGGGTGGGACCCAGTCCGCCGGTTACCAGAACCACATCCGCCCGCTGCAGGGCCAATTTTAACGCCTGGCGAATGGCCTCGGCGTCGTCCCCAATGGTTTGAATCCAGCTAATGGCGACCCCGATCTTGTACAATTGCTGAGCAATGTAGGTGGCGTTCGTGTTAACCGTTTTTCCATTTAACAATTCATTTCCAATGGAAATAATTTCCGCAGTCATCATCTTTTCACCATTGTTTTAACATTAAAATATAGTGATTTTTTCCCAAAAAGAAAAGTCGCTCTCCTGGTGAAAGGAGAGTTTTTTCCTGATTGGCAGGACGGGCGCAACGTGATCTCTCTTGATTTCCGGGAGGGAAGCAATCAGGAGATGATTTTTTCCCTTTGCTGTTTGGGCGTAAACTCGGGAAAAGCAACTTCTTTATTCCGCAAAATGCCGGAAAAAAGGGCCTGCTTAAACGAAGTAGTAACGAGGATCGTTGAAATATTTTTCGATTTTCTTCAGGCTCTCCACCATTTTAGGTCCTTCCGTTAAAGCCAGTTCGGTAACCAGGGCATTCATTAATACCGAAATAGCACCCAGGGAGTTGGTGAACAGAATGTTGTCCGTTTTGGCAATTAAAATGTGATGGGAATATTGCACAATGGGTGCGGTTTTCTTGTCAGTAAAACTAACCACCGGAATGTTGGATTCGTGAGCCAGCTGGGCAGCTTCCACAGTTTGGCGGCTGTAATGGGGGAAGCTGAAAGCGATGAGCAGGTCGCGAGGAGTCAGCAGCAGAATTTGTTCCTCGAAAGTTTGGGAATCGCCTGGAAGAGAATAAGCCCTTTTCAGGTACAGCCGTAACAAATAGGCCATTATGTCCGCCAGAAAACGGGAAACGCCCATTCCGATGCAGTAAATATTTTCCGCTTTTTTCAGTTTTTCCACAATGTTTTTAAATTCCTGCAAATCGTTTTGCTGGAGACTTTGATTAATGTTGTTTACGACCTGTAAAGCGGTTTTATTCAAACTGTCCTGGTATTCTTCTTTTTTCGAAACGGCCGCTTTGAATTTTTCCACCGGCGAGAGCTGTTTCTTCAAAAGGTCGGAAAGGCGGTTCCGAAAGTCCAGGTACCCCTGAAAGCCCAGCACCCGCGCGAAACGTACCACCGTGGCGCTACTAACCCCGGCTTTTTCTGCCAGTTCGTTTACCGAAAGCAACGGGACGGTATGTAAATTTTCCAGAATAAAATTTGCTAAAATCTTTTGACTTTTGGAATAATGGGTCAATTTGTCCATGATCATTTGTTGGATGCTCTGCATATTTATCTCCTTTAACCTAAAATTTTTTAAATATATTACATTTGTTGAAAATAATCAACCTTCAGTGAAATAAATTTTTCAATAGCACCGCCCCGTCCTATTTACTAACAGAGCAATTGTTTTTAACCCTGCAATTTGGTTGAAAATTTTATTTCAAAAATTGACGAAAATCAAAATAAGAAAAGTTTTTTCAGCCCTTCTGTTTATTGATAAGGTTGTGGCTTGTACAAAACAGAGGAATTCTCCGTTTGCTCCGGGAAGAAGCCGCTGTAAAACCAATTAAAATTTTTGAGCCCCCAATTTTTTCGGAACGAAAAGCGCTTCACCTTGTTATTAAGAATTCAGTTTGAGATTGAATATTAAAAATGCTAATTTGAAAAAATTAATCTGAGGCGATGCCATGAAAATTTCCGGCTTTTACATCTTCCTCACCATCGTCTTAATCCTGTATTCTCTGGTGAATACGTATTTGTTTTTCCGGATTGCCCCGCTGTTTTCTGCAGCGAGGACGGCCAGATGGACGTTTCTTCTGGTGTTTTTAGTCCTGGTGATTT
>JAJRXE010000054.1 GCA_024276455.1 Calditrichota bacterium | reverse complement strand
ACCTGTACCGCGGGGTGCAGGGTAAAGAGCCGGACACCCTGAAAGCGGGGGATCCGATTTTCCGCAACGTGCACAATTTAATTCTGGGAAACAATTTCGAAGCCCTGACGGCGGCCCGGCGAAAGGCAGAGGAATTGGGCTACCACCCATTGATTCTCACCAGCCGCGTGCAGGGGGAAGCCCGGGAGGTCGCCCGGGTGCTGGCTGCGGTCACGCAGGAGGAGTTGCACCGCAATCTACCACTGCAGCGTCCCGTTTGCCTGTTAATGGGGGGCGAAACCACCGTCACGCTGCGAGGAAAGGGGAAAGGCGGACGCAACCAGGAACTGGCACTGGCGGCGTTGTTAGCCATGAAAGGGATTTCAGAAGACTACCTGATTTGCAGCGTGGGGACCGACGGTACCGACGGGCCCACCGATGCGGCCGGAGGGCGGGTGTACCCCCAAATATGGAAAGAGGTTGAAAGGCAACAGTTAAATCCCCGGACTTTTCTGGAAAAGAACGACGCCTACCACTTCCTGGAACGGGTGGGCGGACTTGTTAAAACCGGGCCAACCGGCACCAACGTAATGGACCTGCTCTTTGTTTTGGTGCCTTAGAAACGCTGTTCTTACCCCTTACAGCACAAAGCGCCAAATGAGTTTGGTGAGCACCGTGGTGTTGGTCGCACTCCAGAGACCACCGCCGGTGTCGAATGACTGATTCACCACAAAGTAGAAGTTGGTACCGGGGGTGGGAATCCAGTTGAGACGAAAGTTAATTAAAATTTCCTTATCGTCGTTGTTCCATTGCCCAAAAAGGGAGCCGAACAGGTCGGGATTCACAGCAAACTCCAGGCGGCTGCCAAATTCGTTCACCACAAAATTTCCACCGGGTAAGCGAATATCGTTACGGATGTAATCGCCGCTCAGGCTGAAGTGTTTGTTCAGGCGCCACACCACCCGGCTGAATATCTGCGTCCGTTTGCCGTTGTAAAAATTGCCCCAGTTCACGGAACCGTAACCGAACAGCGGTATTCCGCTGAAAGTGGCGGCTTGAATTTCGTAATGGGTGAACCAGTATTCACCCCTGGGGATGGTCACCCCTTCGTGAATGGGAAAATCCTGGGTAAGGTTTTCGGCCGTACGCTGGATGTTGAATTCGTAAAATTCTCCGCTCTTGGTGGAGAAACCCAGGGGACGGAACTCCGACTTAAACGTCTGCAACCGGTGAGTAACGTCGTCAAAATAGTAGTTGAAGTCCAGTGGTTTGAACACCAGGCGCCGGATCCAGGGGAGAAATTTGGGGCGAGGATTGAATTGAAGTTCGCTGTAAAGCATCTGGTAATTCCGGCGGTAGAGGAAACCGGTTTCAGGATTGAAATCTTTGCTCACCCGGCTCCAGACGGCATCGAATTCTACCAGATCGCTTGGGTAGCTAATGAAGAGGCGGTGGCTCTCCCCGAATTTGCTTTCGGCGTCGGAGGTGTAGCTCTGCGCGAAGGCTCCGCCCACCTGTAAGTTCTTGTCTCCTAAAAACTCGGTGGTGGAGTAAAGGAAATCGGTTCCGTACACCACGTTTTGGCGTTGAGGTTCTATTTTGCTCACCCCAATGAGCCCCACGGTGGACTCGGACCAGATGTCCTGCTTCCAGCGCAGTACGGTGTAGTTGGTGCTGGGAAAGTCGCCTTTCGCCGCCGTTTGAATGCTCATTCCACCCAGGGTGGTGCGTCCGGTTTTGCCCAGCAGACGGGCTCCGGCAATGATGGGAATTTCCGAGCGGTCCGGGGCAAGCCCGATGCGCCGGGTGTAAAACGGCTGAATGGCGTGTCCCATGCCAAAATCGAAATAGTTGCGCCCTTCCAGAAAAAATTCCCGTTTTTCGGGGTAAAAGAGCGAGAAGCGGGTGAGGTTAATGCGCACCCGGTCCGATTCCACCTGGGCGAAATCGGTGTTCACCGTTAGATTAAGTTTCATGGTGGGGGTAATCAGGTAATTCAAATCGCCTCCCAGATCGCCGACTCCCCGGGTGGCTGTTTCTTGTCTGGATTCAAATCCGGTAATGCCGTATGGTTTGAACTCCACCAGCTTCACGCTGCTGATTCCGGTCAATCCCACCAGCTTTCCGGCTCGCGCTACCTGTTCCAGATCGGAATCCCGCGACCAGCCCTGCCACATGACCTGTTCACGTTTGCGGCGAATGTTGCGCTCGAAATTAATTCCCCACACCTGCTCTCTGGCGGAACTGAATCGCAGGGTAGAAAGGGGAATCCAGAACTCGGCAAACCACCCCTGTTCGGTGACACGGGTTTTAACCGTCCAGACCCCGTCCCAATCTTTGTTGATCTGGCGGCCGTTTTCCAGCACCAGGGCATCGGCTCGCGCTCCGTTCGGGTTGGTCACAAACAGAAAGCCGTTTCGGCGGTCGCCAAACGTGTCGATGATGATCTCGAAATTGTCCTCTCCGTTCCAGCGAAAATCGCGGCTCATTTTCTTTGCAATCAGCTTGTCCGGTTCGCTGTCGTAACACCACACCCCAATGTAGAGATTGTCCTGGTCATACAGAATAGCTACTTCGGTGCGTTCGGTGGCTGGTGCGCCCTCGTTGAGTTCCCGCTGAGTAAAGTTGGAAATGTGTTCTGCTTGCTGCCAGACGGGTTCGGAAAGAAGCCCGTCTATTTTAATGGATTCATTAATTCGCAGCGCATGAATCACATTCGGTTGGGAAACCTGGCCCCAGAGCATGGCGACAAAGAGAAAAACCGCCGAAACCGACAATAGTCCCTTATTAACGCAAATCATGGATGTTTCTACCCCCGTATTCTGTGTCCTTCCCGGAGAACGGTTTCATTAGAAATGTGTTAAAGAAAATAAATTTTGGGCTAAGGGTCAATTTAAAAATTTTGTTTTGCCACTTAGAGGTGGGAAAAGAAAGAACGATTTATTAAAGCGGCGGTCCCGCTCTACCCGGGCCACTCGTAAGAAAAATTCCTCGTACCATCTCTCTCTTCCGAATTGTTGAGCCAGTTGGTGGTCAACCGGTTCTTTCCAGGCGGCAATGGAAGTTTCATTCTTCCAGTGCGAAACGGTGATTCCGAAATCGGGTTCGCGCACAGATTCGTGACCCAGAAAGCCCGGTTGGTCTCCGGGAGGTGAAGATGACGGCGTAATAAGGCGGTTGGGGAGTGGAGAGCCAACATTTTCATTGCGGATCTCTTCCGGTTTTTTCGCTGCGTTCAGATGCCCTTCTGCGCCAGGCTTGTTTGTCAGCATTCAAGCGGCACAGCGGCAGATAAGGACATTCCCCCCAGAAATTGTGGCAGTTGGCAGCTTTCAGGGTGTGGGGAAATCGTCCCCGACGGATTTCCCGAATGTACTGGACCGCAAAGCGAAAGGTTCGCTGCACGAATTCTTCCAGGGTAAGCGGCTGGTCGCCTTCGGTAAAGCGTTTGTCCGGTAGAACAACCATCCGGTTTTTGGGTTTTTCCAGAATTTGAACTCCGTCGCTGCAGAACACCATCTTTTTGCTTATTTCGTGAACATTTTTTAGCTGGTAGTAAGCGGCACCGCCCATGGTAATGGCGGGGTGGTTCTTTTGCAGAAAATGGGTGGCGGCCTGCAGGTAAATGGGCAGTTGCAGACTCTCGCCCCGCCACATGGCCTGAAACGTGCTGCTGCTGCCGGTCTTGTAGTCCACAATGAGCAACGCCCCTTCGGGCGACACCTCGATGCGGTCAATTTTCCCTTTGAAAAAGAAGGAATCCCCCGCCTCGGTGTGGACATAGGGCGTGTCCACCGAGTGGGGATCGACCAGCTGTTTGTCCTCGGGAATGTGCCCGAAAGAGAACTCGAAATGGAGCGGGTGGGTGTGGTAATTCGCGGATTCCACCCTCTCGTTCTCCCAGAACGCCTGCAACAGGCCGGGGGAATCGGGGCTGCCAATCAGAAAATCCTTTTCCAGTTGCCAGAGTAAACCGTGTTGCACCGGCAAATTTTCCAGCTCCTCTTCCGCCAGAGAGAGCAAATGTTCCAGTCGCCGCTCCGTTTCCGGAAAGTCGCGGTAGAAACGGAAAAGAATCTGGTGTACTAGCGCGCCGCGGTCCAGGGGCGAAATGAACTCCTCGGCAACCGCCTCGGGTGAGATTCGCAGGATTCGTTCGAAAAAGAAGATCTGAGGACATTGCCCAAAGGTTTCCAGTTGAGTGACGGAAAGGTGAGCCCGGCGGTAGTAATGCTGCAACCAGCGGGAAACAGCCGGTGCCGTGCTCAGATTACCCTCCCAGAGGCCGGGTGCCGCTTCCAGGCGGCGTTTCGCCGCCACGGTCAGCTGGTGGCGCAGGAGTTGCCAGCGCGCTTCGGGAAACGTCTGGTCCAGTAATTGGGCCAGGCGATGCGTTGTGTCGGTTTCGGTTAGCCAGCGTGGCGCCTGCCGCGCCGCTTTCTCCAGCAAATCGTTAATTTGGAAAAGCGGAGTGCGCTCCGGCCGGGGAAGATTGCCCCCCTGAATGCGAATAAGCTCCCGCAAGAAAATGGAAGGTAGAACCGGGCTTTCCTGATGGTAGCGCGGGTAACTGAAGTACAGCCGCTCCACCGGCAAATGCAGGATTCGCAAAAACAACCGCCGCTCCTGGCTGGGGGAGCGCTCGCCGGCAAACGCCCGCAGTCGCTCCGGCAGAAGCTGACGGGGAACAAACTCCGCCGAACCGGCCGTCGGGAATACCCCGTCTTCCATTCCCAGAAGGAAAAGGACACGAAAACCTGGCGTGGAGACCTGCGAGAAGGGAATGATCTGAACGCCCCGGGCGTCCGGCCGTCGGGGGCGGTAGGTGCCCAGTTTCAGCAGGGGTTCCATCTCGGCCTGCAGCTGCCGGGCAGTGAAACGCCGCTTCGGGGAGGTGAGCTGCCAGAAGTGAAGCAGGTCCAGCAGGCGACGTAAGGCTTCCAGGTGTTCGTGGCGGTTTGGGAAGAGGGAGTCCGGAGTCGCCGCTCCGTCTGCCAGAATCCGCCGGGACATCCGGTGTTTTTCAATTAAAGAAAGCAAGTAGCGGTAAATGGCTTCGGCGCTGTGTTCCTGTTCAAAAAAGGCGGCATCTTCGAACACGGCGCGCAGCACCGCCTCCAGGCGCTGGTAAACTTCCGCCAATCCGGTGGAATCTTCCTCTGCACTCGCCCGGTGACTGTAATAGTGTTTCGCCCGCTGGATTTGCTGAAGCAATTCTTCTTTACCGGAGCGGATTCGAAGGCCATTCAGGGCGGTTTGCAAAAGGAGCTCGTCAAAATGTTGCCGGTAATTAAAGAAGGGAGAGCGGAGCAGGTTCAGTAAAACTTCCAGGCGGTAGTCTTCGGCCACCAGTTGGAGAGGAAGAAACAGATGTTGGACGATCAGGGAGTTCTCCAGGCGAAGAGATTCTTTTACCTGGTAGGGAATCCGAAAGCGGGAGAAAAGCATTTCCAACAGGGGCAGGTAGTGTTGAAGTTGCGGGCTGCTTATGGCGATTTCGTTGTAAGCCAATCCTTCGTCAATCGTCAATCGTCGGATTTCTCCCGCCAGCTGTTGTACCTCCCGCAACCGATCCACTTCGTCGATGAGAAAAATTTTCTTTTTCCCGCTGGGAACCGAATGTTTTAGATTAAACAGAGCTTTTTCGAAATTCTCCGGATCGCCGTAAGGTTCCCGGTGATCGGCCAGACTTTGCAAGCAAGAACGTAATTTTTCCTGATCTTCGAAGATCTGAAGATTGCGCCCGTCCTGAAAAAGCAAATGTTGCTGAATTCCTAATTCCCGCAGCCGCTGCACCAGCTTTCGGTGGGTTTCGGCAAAGTAGGTGGGATCTTCCCAGACGACGATTTGGAGCTCGGGAAAGTACCGGTGCAGGGTCTGGGGAGAGAGAGAGTCCAGACACTTTTGCAAAAGGGCGGCTTCGTCCAGATAGCGTTCCCCCAGCAACTGACGGTATTTGCTGTAGAGGTGGTAAAGGTCGTTGCGCAGGTGGTCTTCGCCGGAAAGCGGAAGTCCGAGTTGCTGCGAGAGCTGGAGAACATTTTCCGCCTGATTTAAACGCAAGGCGTCGAAGAAGTGTAGCAGGCTGGTCAGTACCGTAGCCGGCGCCGCCTCTGTGGGGAAACGGAAAAAGTGCAGGCGGGAACGCACCTCTGCCACAGCGTGATTTAACAAAACCAAACGCTGGTTAAAATTGAGAAAAATGCCCGGCAGGTTCAACCGGGTAGCCAGCCGGGTTAAAAATCGGCTGTAAGTGAGGAAGGGGGCATCCGGGTGGGACTGTTCGTCCGACTGGAGGAAATAGCGGATTTTCAAACTTCGCAGCTTGGGGGCGGCGGCATCCGGTACAATGTACAGACTGCTGCCGTCGGTGCGCCGGACTTCGGGGTGTTCCTCCAGGAACCGTTCAACCAGTGCGTACAGGTTAGGACCATGATGTAAATAAGTTTTTCCCGCCATGCGTGTTTCCTCCGCTTAACCGGAATATAATTCCTTCCCGGAAGGGTTGCAAGCCCTGTGTGGGGAGGAAATGTCCTCCCGGAGCCCGGCGGTCTGGCCATGAAAACTACAATTCCATTGATTTTTTGGCTTTAAATAATTATTATCTTATTCCTTTAAAAAAGGGAATTCTGGAATGGCAGAGAAAAAATTTTCGGTGCTGGTGACCCGTAAAATTCCGCAGAGTGGATTAGAGTTGTTGCGCCCGAGCTGCGAGTTGGAAGTGTACCCGGAAGACCGCCCGATTCCCCGCCAGGAGTTGCTCCGCAAAATTGCCAAAGTGGATGGATTACTCTGCCTGCTTTCCGATATCATCGACCGGGAAGTGCTGGACGCCGCCCCGCGACTAAAAGTGCTGAGCAACTACGCCGTCGGTTATAATAACATCGATGTGGAATATGCCACCCGGAAAGGAGTTGTGGTTACGAACACCCCGGGGGTGTTAACGGATGCCACCGCCGATTTGGCCTGGGCGTTGCTGCTGGCCACAGCGCGGCGGGTGGTGGAGGGCGACCGCCTGGTGCGGCAGGGAAAATTCCGGGGATGGGGCCCCATGTTGCTGCTGGGGCACGACCTGAAAGGAAAAACCCTGGGAATTGTGGGGGCCGGGCGCATCGGAACTGCGGTGGCGGAACGCAGCGTGGGTTGGAAAATGAGAGTGCTTTATTACAGCCGCCGCCCGAATGAATTTCTGGAAAAAGAGCTGGGAGCCAGAAAAGTGCCCCTGGAAGAATTACTGGCGGAAGCGGATTTCGTTTCCCTGCATGTTCCGTTAACCCCGGAAACCCATCACTTAATTAATGGCGCCGCTTTGCGGAAGATGAAACCGACCGCCATCCTGATTAACACCGCCCGGGGAGCGGTGGTGGATGAGCCAGCGCTGGTGCAGGCGCTGAAGGAAAAACGCCTTGCCGGAGCCGGATTGGATGTTTACGAAAACGAACCGCAGGTGCATCCCGAATTGCTGAAGTTGGACAATGTGGTGCTTTTACCTCACATTGGAAGCGCCACTGTGGAAACGCGGGACGAAATGGCACGAATCGCGGCCCGAAATTTGCTCGCCGTATTAGAAGGTCGAAAACCGGAGTTTCCGGTTAATCCGCAAGTATTCCCGACCCGGTAAAGAGGGCCGGTGGTTTGAAAAATAAAATTGAGCGTGAGAAGGAGGCAATATGGCACGTTTATCTGGAAAACAAATTCTGATAGTGGTAGGACAAAAAAATTACAACGAGGAAGAATTTGCTTACCTGAGTGAACAGTTTCTTAAAGAGGGCGCCATTGTGATGGTGGCTGCTCCGAATCTGGAAAGGGCGCTGGGCCGTCTGGAAGGCTATGTGATTCCCCATGTGACCATTGCCGAAGCCAATCCCGATAATTTTGACGCCATTGTGTTAATCGGCGGATATGGCGCCTACGTGTATTTGTGGGACGACCCGGCCACCCATGCGCTGGTTCAAAATGCCCACAAAGCGGGAAAGCTGGTTGCCGCCGCCAGTCTGTCCTCGACCACCCTGGCAAATGCGGGAATTTTGAACGGTAAAAAGGCGACCGTCTTCCCGGATTACAATTCCGTGCTCATCTTAGAGGAAAAAGGTGCCCGGCATGTTTATGAAAATGTCGTTACCGACGATAATATAATCACCAGCAGCCATCCGAAATATGTGAAAGAGTTTGCTGAAACGGTGATGAATCAACTGGCAGGAGAAAAATGAAAAAGCCTGTAAAAGCCTACAAAAATTTAGAGTTTCTGAGCAGCCGCGACGCCAGAACGATTCGTATTCTGGCCGAATATTATTACCCGGAATCGCGCTTTCGCAAGTTCAACGTCCGGGACACCATTGTTTTTTTCGGTTCGGCCCGCAATACCGATGAGGAAACCGCTCAAAAGAATCTGGAACAATGGGAAGCGGAATACCGCCAGAATCCCACTCCAGAAAATGCAAAACAGCTTCGAAAAGCCCGCGTGATGCTAAAAATGTCTCGCTATTACGAAGCGGCCCGGGAAGTGGCTCGCTTGATTACCGAATGGTCCATGAGTTTAAATAATACCCACCACCGTTTTCTGGTCTGTTCCGGTGGGGGGCCGGGCATCATGGAAGCGGTGAATCGGGGCGCTTCGGAAGTGCCCGGCGGACGTTCCATCGGGTTGAACATCTCCATTCCCTCGGAACAGGAGAGCAACCCGTACATTACCCCGGAACTCAATTTCGAATTCCACTACTTTTTCATGCGCAAGTTCTGGTTTATTTATATGGCCAAAGCCCTGGTGGTTTTTCCGGGGGGATTTGGCACCATGGACGAACTGTGGGAGGTACTCACCCTGGTGCAGACGAAAAAAGTCCAGAAAAAAATGCCGGTGGTGCTTTACGGCGAAGAGTACTGGAAAAACGTCATTAACTTTGATTACATGGTGGAGAACCTGGTAATAAATGAGGACGACTTAAAATTGTTCCGCTTTACGAACAGCCCGCAAGAAACGTTTGAATATCTGAAGGAGGAATTAACCCGTAATTTCCTCTGAAAGAGCGGTTCAGGTGCGCAAATATTTCACGAAAAGGCGAAATTTTCGCAGTCGGGGGCTTGCAAAGCCCCTTTTCTTTTTGCCTCGCCAGGGAACTTTTCCATTATTTTTAAATAAATACTTATATTCAAAGGCCAAATTGACGATGATCAACGTGGATGCGAAAAGTTGGTTCTAAATTTGCATGGAATTAATCGGGTAGTGAATTTAAAATACAGGAGGTAGTTCTCATGTTGAAGAAGTTGATCGTATTATTCTTGATGGCCGGTTTGATTTTAGCGATTGGTTGTAGCAAGGAAGACAATGTGTTGAATAACGAGGAGCAGCCGCCGGCTCTTCCGGCAACCCAGACTATGACGGTACCGCCCACCGCTCCGCCGGAAGTTCAGGCTTTTGCCGCAACCACCAATTTTTATTGGAATTTCGGACAGTTTTTTAGTGCCATTAAAAATATTACCCCCGTTCAGGAAAACGGTAAATGGGTGTGGGTTTACAAAAATACCAATATTGGTTTTACGGTTACGGTAACGGCCGAAGAAAAGAGCGACGGAACCGTTCACTGGGAAGTGGTGGTCGATGGTAGCTACAACGGCATTGTGGTTAACAACTACAAAGCCATTGTGGGAGACATTAGCGCCGACGGGAAATCCGGAGAGCTGAGTGTTTACGACACCGACGGCAATCTGATGGGTTCGGTTACCTGGACTCAGGATGAGAACGGAAATGTGACCGGATCGGTGGTAATCACCGATAGTAGCAAGCGAATTGATTTCGTAAACAACGCCGACGGATCCGGAAATATTAAAGTTTACGAAAACAATTTGAAGGTTTTCGAAGCCCAATGGCAGGCGGATGGCTCAGGTTGGTGGAAAGCCTACGACGAGAATGGCAATGTAATTAACGAAGGGAGCTGGGGAGCAGGTTCTTAATGACCTGTGATGCCTCATTGTTTGAACGCCGGGCGATTTCTCCCCGGCGTTTTTTTATGGTAAAAAAGGTTCAGACTCATTTTTTCTGAGACAGCAGGAAATACCAGATCACCCAAAAAGAGAGCAGAATTCCGCCGATGGTTACAATAATTTTGTCCATTTTTTCCTGATTTTGTTTAATTGAAATTAAGTTCCCCGGGGTTGAAATTTTCGGAGTCGCAACGCATTGGAAACCACCGTTACGCTGCTGGCAGCCATGGCGGCGGCCGCAATCATGGGATTGAGCAATAAGCCGAAGAAAGGATAGAGCACCCCCGCTGCAATAGGAATACCCAGACTATTGTAAAAGAGAGAGCCAAACAGATTCTGTTTAATATTTCGCACGGTGGCATGACTAAGCTCGATGGCCAGCGGGACACTGGCGAGATTGCCCTGGATGAGTACCACTTCCCCCGCTTCCATGGCAATATCGGTTCCGGTCCCCATGGCAATCCCGACTTCTGCCTGGGCCAATGCGGGGGCATCGTTGATTCCGTCTCCGACCATCGCCACCCGTTCCCCCGCTTCCTGTAGTTTCTTCACCTGGGCCGCTTTTTCATCGGGCAGAACCTCCGCTACCACCCGGTCAATTCCCACCTGCCGGGCAATGGCAGTAGCGGTTTGGGGATTGTCCCCGGTTAGCATGTACACCTTCAATCCTAATTTTTTGAGTTGTTGAACGGCCCGCGCAGAGTTTTCTTTAATTGGATCGGCAATGGCCAGAACACCGCGCAAGTGCCCGTCAACGGCTACCCAGATGGGAGATTTGGCTTCGGTCGCCATTTTCTCTCCGATTTCCAGGTGTTTGGCGGCCGGCTCCAGACCATTCTCCCGTAAGAAAGCCGGGGTGCCAACCAGAACTGTTTGACCTTCCACCGTTCCCCGAACCCCTTTTCCCGAGAATGATTCGAAAGCCTCGACCGGCGGAATTTCCAGTTTCCGTTCCTTCGCTTCCTGCACGACTGCTTCGGCCAGGGGATGTTCGGACTTCTTTTCTACCGCCGCCGTCCAGCGGAGCAGTTCCTCTTCGGGCGTACGATTCAACGGGACGACGTCCGTCACCCGCGGTTTGCCCAGGGTAATGGTTCCGGTCTTGTCCAGAATTACGGCGGTAATTTTGTGAAGGGTTTCCAGCGCCTCGGCATTTTTAATCAGAATACCCAGCTCTGCCCCTTTGCCGGTGCCAACCATAATGGAAGTAGGGGTAGCCAGACCCAGCGCGCAAGGACAGGCAATAATGAGCACCGTTACAAACGCAATCAGCGCGTAAGTGAGCTGGGGAGCGGGGCCAAAATCGTACCAGATGACGAAGGTAAGAATCGCAATGACGATGACGACCGGTACAAAATAAGCGGCAATTTGGTCGGCCAGGCGCTGAATGGGGGCTTTGCTTCCCTGGGCTTCTTTTACCAGTT
>JAJRXE010000053.1 GCA_024276455.1 Calditrichota bacterium | reverse complement strand
GTGGTTAACATCGTTACCCGGGACGGCTCTCAGAAATTTGAAGCAAATGCCTCCGCCTATCTGGGAAATTACTTCACCACCCACGACCGGATCTTCCCCAACCTCAAGCCAGGCGACGGCGGACGTTCGGAGAACCTGCAGCTCACCCTCAGCGGTCCGATTCCGTTCTTCCGTAAAATCACCTTTTTCCTGACCGGCCGCTACTACCGGGACAACGGGTACATTTACGGAAGAAGGGTGTACAACACCTGGGACAACGATCCCTACCGCCCCACCGGCGACAGCGCCTGCGTCCCCATGAATGATTATTTGCGCTATTCCCTGCACGGCAAGCTAACCTACTTCATTAAACCCACTCTGAAGCTCAGTTACTCCGTTCTGTGGGACGACAATGCCAATCATTTTTACAACCATCCGTTTCGGCTCACACCGGACGGCATCTTGAACCATTACCGCACCAACTGGCACCAGAATATTATTCTCAACCACACACTCAACAAGAACACCTTTTACACTCTGAAGTTTTCCCGTAACTACAGCGAATACAAAGGGTATGTTTACGAAGATCCTTACGATCCTCGCTACGTTATTCCGGAGCAGGGCTTACCCCAGTCCGCTTACACGTTCCGGTCCGGGGGAAACGACCCCAGCCGTTACCACCGTACCACCACCACCGACTTAATCAAATTTGACCTGACCAGCCAGATTTCCCGCTCCCACAAAATCGGTATCGGTGCGCAGTACAAAACGGACGATCTTTACAACTTCTACACCGCCTTCCGGGCCGGTCCCGATTCCTCCACCATCATTTATCCCGACAAATACACGCCGGGATGGCAGGAATACAATAAGAAACCTTACGAATTCGCCTTCTACATCCAGGACAAAATGGAGTACGAAGATTTTATTGTGAATTTTGGGGTGCGATTCGACTATTTCGATCCCAACACCGACATTCCTTCGGACCCGCGGAACCCCCACTACAATCCACTCTTTCCTTCCGGAGTGGAAAGGGCTAAACCGCAGTACCAGGTCAGTCCGCGTTTGGGAATTGCTTTCCCCATTTCCGCCAACGGGGTCATTCACGGGTCTTACGGTCATTTCTTCCAGATTCCCAATCGCCAGAACCTTTATCGAGGTATTTACACCCGTCCGGACGGGAAACCCAGTTTCACCATTGTGTCCGAAACCGGCGAACAGGGCGCTTACGATGTGATTGTGGGCAATCCCAACCTGAAAGCGGAAAGCACGGTGAAGTACGAAATTGGGTTAAAGCAAGCCATTTTGTCGAACCTGGCCATTGAACTAACCGCGTACTACAGCGACATCCGAAATCTGGTGGACACCGAGCTCCTGGAGACCTACGACGGAAAAAAATACGCCCGCTACACCAATCGCGATTACGCCAACGTGCGGGGCATTATTGTGAGCGTGGAGAAACGTTTTTCCAACCACTGGGCGGCCACACTGGATTACACCTTCCAGTACGCGGAAGGAAACGCATCCGATCCGCTTACCGTGTTTCTGGACAACCAGACCAATCCGCCGCTGGAGCCGGAGAAGAAGTTCATTCCGCTGGATTGGGATCAGCGCCACACTCTGAATTTTTCTCTGACCGTGGGCAGCGCCGGAAACTACCTCATTAGCCTCATCGGTCGTTTCGGGTCCGGCATGCCTTACACGGCCGACCGTTTCTTTAACCCGGTGGACATTACGTTTCGGAACAACCGCCGCATGCCGACCACTTACACCTTCGACCTCAAGGCGGACAAAAAATTCAAACTGTTCGGTGCCCGTTTCTCCGCTTTTGTGCTGGTTTACAACCTGTTCGACCGCCTGAACGAGTACGGGGTGTACCCCTCCAGCGGCCGGGCCGGGGTGGATTACAATGTGAAATTTGCCGGCGATATTTACGGCTTGAACACCATCGAAGAATACGTGCTAAATCCGGCCATGTACGGAGCCCCGCGGGAAATCCGTCTTGGCCTGAACCTGGAACTCTAACCGTAACGCCCGGGGGTAACGGGCCGGGCGCTAAGGATTTGAAAAAACGATGTGAGTCATATACTGGAGGTACTTTTGAATGCCTAAACGAGTCGTCATCACCCTTTTTATTTTACTGTTGAATGTGCCGATTCTGCTGGCTCAACTTTCCCCGGACATTATTCAAGCGTTTCGGGAGGAGCCGTACGGAGACAATCTCTACCGGAAAAAAGGCATCATGGACGGCAATCTGGTCCGGACGATCTACTACAATCAGGGCGAAGTGGCCCACTGGCCGGACCAGCCTTCCGGCGAGTGGCCCAAAGGTTCCGGACACTCCTACCTGGACGGCGTGTGCGTGATTGTGGGCGCGGAGGTGGTCACCGCCAGTGGCGACACCATTCACCCAATGGAAACCGCTTACCGGGAATGGTTCGATTTCGATCCGGTGACCGGAACACCCTGGGGATGGGAGCCGGTTCCCGGATACGTGAATCCCGCTTCCACCAAGCCGGCTCTCAGTAACGATCCCAGCACCTGGCCGGAACTCTGGCCCCCAGCCATTTTCCGGGAAATGGGAGTGGATCCTTCCCTCTGGCAAAACACCAAAGAAATAGAAGGCGAGCCAAACGTGGACGACGATAAGGACGGTTTTGTGGACAACTACACCTACTGGTACGGCTACTTTGGTCGCGGAGTGACCAATGCCGACCTGGAAACCTTCTTCGTCATGGACGACTCCAAAGACGCGGAATTTACCCGACCGCCCTACTACTATTACCCCATTGCGTCTGATTCCAACCGCGGCGGCCTGGGGTTGCGGGTGGAAGTTCGGGGCTTCCAGTGGTCGCACGTTCTAGCCGAGGACAACATCTTCTGGCACTACGACATCGTCAACATCTCCGACACCACGTACAAAAAGACCGTGTTTGGCTTTTTAACCGACGTGGGCATTGGCGGTACCTGGGATTCCGGCGACGACAATGCCAGCTACGACACCAAGCTGGACCTGGCTTACGGCTACGACGACAACGGTCTGGGGACGCCTGGGAACTGGGGACCGGTGGGTTACATGGGTTACGCTTTCCTGGAGAGTCCGGGGAATCCCTACAACGGCTACGACGACGATGAGGACGGAATGGTGGACGAACGCCGCGACGACGGCATCGACAACGACGGCGACTGGACGCCCTTTACCGACCTGAACGGCAACGGGAAATGGGATCCGCCCAACGAACCTCTGAACGACGATCTGGGAAAAGACGGGGTGGGACCCTACGACCGGCAGTACAACGGTCCGGATGAGGGTGAAGGCGACGGACTTCCCACCCCCGGGGAGCCCAATTTCGACCGAACCGACAAAGATGAATCGGATCAGATCGGTTTGACTAGCCTCTCCATTTACCGCCTGATTGAAGGAGGCGGCGGAGACGGTTGGCCCAAGCACGACGAAGGCCTGTGGCGCCGGATGACCTACCACAATTTCGACACCACCCTTCAGCGCTCGAACATCCACATGCTGTTCGGTTCAGGTCCCTTCGAGCTGCGCAAGTGGACCCGTCAGCGCTATTCCATGGCGCTGGTGTTTGGCGCCGATCTGGAAGACCTGATCTTCAACAAAATTACCGTGCAGGAAATCTACAACGCCAACTACAATTTCTCCAAACCGCCTTACAAACCGCTCCTGACCGCGGTGGCCGGAGACGGCAAGGTGTACCTTTACTGGGACGACGTGGCAGAGAAATCACGCGACCCCTTCCTGCGCGACTCGCTCGGGAATCCCCGGGAGGATTTCGAAGGCTACCTGATTTACCGCAGCTCCGACCCGGAATTCCAGGACATCAAAGTCATTACCGACTCCAAAGGCAATCCCAAATACTGGAAACCGATTGCCCAGTTCGATTTGAAAGACGGAATCGTGGGACCGGATCCGGTAGGAATTAACGGGGCGCACTTCTGGCGCGGCAGCGACACCGGGTTGCAACATTCTTACGTGGACACCGACGTGATTAACGGCCAGCGCTACTACTACGCGGTGGTCAGCTACGATCAGGGCGATCCGAATTACGGAACCACCGGTCTCCAGCCGACGGAATGTAGCAAAATCATTCGCGAAGACTTTG
>JAJRXE010000052.1 GCA_024276455.1 Calditrichota bacterium | reverse complement strand
CTGGTTGTTCTGGTCAAATGTCCGGTCTTGAATGACAATGGGAATGTCTAATTCCCCCTGCGGCAAATCCACCTGCTGCTCCTCCGGATCGCTGATCAGAAACAATCCTGCCAGACCGCCGTACACCTGTGTACCGGTGCGACCGTGCGGATGAGGATGAAACCAGTAGGTTCCCGCCCGGTCTTTCACCTCGAACTCGTACACGTAGGTCTCCCCTTTGCCGATGGCGTAGCGGGGATGTCCATCCGCCTGCTCCGGTACGTGCAGGCCGTGCCAATGCACAATGGATTCCTGATTGATTTCGTTGGTAAAACGCACCCGCACTTTCTGCCCTTTTCGCAAACGGAAAATGGGACCCAGATAGGTGTCTTTTAAATCTTGCACCACTTCCGTTTCGCCTTTCAGCACTTCCGCCCGGTAAGAAAACACCTGAGTGGGTTTTCCCGGGAAAATTTGCACTTCCGTGGAAACCGCTTTTAAGGCAATTTCCACATCGGGCTGAAAATCCTTGCTGAACTGTTCGGGTACCGCAGGCGCTTCTATTTCTCCGGAAAAAAGTCCGGAGAAAGGTTTAAATATGGCGGAACCTCCCATTCCCACTCCCAGGCCTATGGCGGCATAGCCAAAAAATTGTCTTCGATTCATTATGTCGTACCTTTCTGTCTTAAACCGGAATACATATTTGCCTCCGAATCAGGCAAATTAAAACGAATCGCACCAAATTATTGAAAACATCTTCTTGTGAAATAACTTAACCCCCTATTGCGCGTTGGCTATTCAGAACACCAGGTTGCAATTCGCGTAATAATAATATCTTAAATTTACAAAAGGGCCAATTTAATTCGTAAGATTTTACTCTACAAAACTACTCCTTTAAAGAATTGCCTTCATTCGTTTTATTCGTGCGATTCGTGGGCTAATGCATAATCCGGGTCAGATTCATCCCGGAAGCCGTCAAACGGCTTCCGGTCGAATCCGTTTAATCGTTCGTAATTGTTCGCTTCATTTCTTCAAACTGTTCGCGGTCGATTTCGCCGCTGGCGTAACGTTGTTTCAAAATTTCCAACGTCTCCTCGTAGCGGCGAAGGTAACGGTCGTTCTGGCGACTACGATTAGCGCGTACCACCTGATTCCAACCCCAGACAATCAACCCCGCCACAATCAACCAGAAAAACAATCCACCCAAACCCATTCCAAACATCATGATCAAACTCCTTAATTTGTATGATAAAATTTATTTCACGATTTTCAAGAACCGGGCATTAATGGCTACGATGACGGTGCTTAAAGACATCAGCACGGCACCCATGGCCGGTGTTAACAGTATCCCGTAACTGTACAGCGCTCCGGCGGCCAGCGGGATGGCAAACGCATTGTACCCGGTAGCCCAGGCCAGATTCTGCACCATTTTTTTGTAGGTGGCTTTGGCCAACCCAATGATGGAAACCACGTCCAGGGGATTACTGCGCACCAGGACGATATCGGCGGTTTCTACCGCTACATCGGTACCGGCGCCAATGGCGATGCCCACATCGGCCTGCGCCAGCGCGGGAGCGTCGTTCACTCCGTCGCCGGTCATGGCAACAGTTAAACCGCGCGCCTGGACTGCTTTAATTTTCGCCGCTTTCTCGTGCGGAAGCACTTCGGCAAAATATTCGTCCAGCCCCAGCTCATCGGCCACCCATTTGGCTACCTGAGCATTGTCGCCGGTCAGCATCATGGTACGAATTCCCATTTCTTTCAATTTACTGACCGCTTCTTTCGACTCCGGACGAATGATATCTGCCAGGGCAATGGCACCAACAATTTTACCGTCCAGTAGCACAAACACCACCGTTTTACCCTGGGCTTTTAGTGCATCGACGCGTTCGTCGTTCAGTTCAATCTGCTTCTCCCGCAAATAACCGGGGCTCACTACCTGCACCAATTTGCCGTCCACTTTGCCCTGAGCACCTTTGCCCGGAATGGCCGTAAAATCGCTGACTTCGCTCGTTTCGCCCGCATAATCCACAATGCCCCGGGCAATGGGATGTTCGGAATGCACTTCCACCGCTGCCGCGTACTTCAGCAATTCTTTCGGAGTGACCAGTCCGTTAAGGGTAATCACGTCGGTGACGCCGAACTTACCTTCGGTCAGGGTCCCGGTTTTATCGAAAATGATGGCTTGAATGTTTCGGGCGGCTTCAAACGCAACCCGGTTGCGAATCAATAGTCCGTTGCGGGCAGAAATGGCGGTTGAAACAGCCACCACCAGCGGCACCGCTAATCCTAGCGCATGGGGACAGGTAATAACCATCACGGTAACGGTGCGCTCCAGCGCAAAGGCGAAATCCTGATGCATGATGGCCAGCCAGATAAACAGCGTAATGGCACCGCCTCCAATGGCAATCAGGGTGAGCCAAAGGGCCGCCCGATTAGCCAGGTCCTGCGTTTTTGACTTGCTGGCCTGCGCCTCCCGCACCAGGTCAATTACCTGGGACAGGAACGAATCCTTTCCGGTCTTTTGCACTTCAATGGTCAGGGAGCCTTCTCCATTGACCGCCCCGCCAATTACCGGATCGCCCGGCTTTTTGCTGACGGGTCTCGACTCGCCGGTGAGCATGGCCTCGTTCACCGAGGACTGTCCGTCCACCACAATGCCATCTGCCGGCACTTTCTCGCCCGGTTTTACCAGCACCCGGTCACCAGGATTTAACTCATCCAACGGTACGTCCTGAATGCTACCATCTTCCAACACCTTATGAGCATCGGAGGGCATGAGTTTAGCCAGCTCTTCCAGCGCTCGCGAAGCACCCATTACCGATTTCATTTCAATCCAGTGCCCCAGCAACATGATGTCGATCAGGGTGGCGAGCTCCCAGAAAAAGGTTTTCCCGCTTAAACCGAACACCACCGCACTGCTGTAAAAATAGGCCACCGAGATGGCCAGGGCGATCAGGGTCATCATTCCCGGCCGTAACTTCTTCAACTCGTCGTAAATGCCTTTTAAGAAAGGATAACCGCCGTAAAAGAACACCACCGACGAGAACAGAAATGTCAGAAAGGTGTCGCCGGGAAAACGGAGTGCTTCACCCAGTCCCAGAAATTTCTGAATCATGGGCGACAGCAAGAGTACCGGGATGGTGATTACCAGCGAAATCCAGAAACGCTTGCGAAAATCTGCCACCATATGGGCATGATGGTCGTGGTGACCACCGTGTCCCTTATGCTCATCGTGACCTTCGTGTCCCTGGTGTCCATCGTGACCTTCATGTCCCGAGTGTTCGTCGTGCACTTCATGTTTTCCAGGTGCTCCGTGTTCCACATGTCCACCATGTTCTTCCTTTTTCTCCATGTGATGAGCATGTTCTCCCGTTTTCTTGGCCTCATCGGGATGATCGTGATGAGCGTGATGCGAATGATCGTGCTCACCCATGCTAATTCCTCCCGATTCGGGATGCGCATGGTCATGCCCCTGCCGGGATTCTTCATCCGGCGCTTTCTTTTTCCCATGACCCGAGTGATCATGAGCATTTTTTTCTGATTTCATTACTTTTCTCCTTCTTAAAACGATTTAGTTTAACAACCTTGAATAATCCCCTCAATTGCTTTTTCGTCTCCCCATCTCCCTATGTTCAATAACTGTGCCAGGAATTTTAACAGCTCTTAACCTATTTAATAACAAATGATTGGACTCCCTGCAAATCGCCTGGTGCAAAAACCAAAACCCCAAAATTGAAGAATATTCTACAACCACTGAAGATTATTAACCAGTTCTATCGGAATAATGAGGGAAAAAGAAGTATTGTCCGGTATTTCACCGAAAAAAGGTGCTGTTAATTTGCTTTGGCGTTACGAAGCTTGTACCAGTTCAAGTGTTCGTAGTAACTGGACCAGAGCATTCCAAAAGTAAACGCAAACACCAATTCTTCCAATGGCACTCCCAAAAGGTTGATTCCCGAAATGGCCGACAGGTTCCAAACCCGCTCCACATATCCTGGAGAGAACCATTCTAACAAGAAAAAATAAAGAAAATAGAAGACCGTAAACAATCCACCGCTTACCCAGATTTTTTTCTTCAGATCCGGGCGACACCACAGGGCGGCAACTCCCGCCACAAACATGGTAATAGTAGCGGAATAAATGGGATTCCAATCGGTCGCAAAATAGAGCACCGGAAATACCAACAGGGGCAGAATCAACGTCCAGCGGTGGTATTTGTGCCGGTGATGATGTTTCTCGCTGGGGCTCATGGCCTCGTGTTTAACCTTGAAAATGACGTCGTACAAGACGATACCGAGTCCCCCAATACCAAAGCAAAAGATTAAACTTTCCAGGTCGAAGCCGGTGCGAGCGGCCAGGTTAAACAAAGACGGGGGATTCCAATACTCCGGAACGAATAACGGTTCGGTTAAACCGAAAGGCATGGTTAACAGACTGGCCCGGAGCATGCGTTTGCGGGCCGACTTATTCAACCCGTAAACAATTAGCCAAACCACTACTAATCCCAACGACCAAACAAACCAAATAAGTTGTTCTGGCATTTTTTTCTTCCTACTTTTTTGTTCTATTCCTTTTCCGAAACCGCTACACGGTTCAGGTTTTTTTGGATGCGAACCAGGATCCCAACCACTTTTTTCTCATTCTGTCGGCCGCCGCCAGGACTCGCCGGGAGACAAATACCTTATCGTCCTTAATTTTTACATCGAAGGGCGGCAAGGGCCGCGGTGGTGGCCCGGCAATATTAATACCGTTCAAATCGTAATGACCGTTGTGGCAGGCGCACCAGATGTGCCCCAAATCTTCCCGGTATTGCACCGTGCATCCCAGATGAGTGCACACCGCACTGAAAGCGCGAATTTCTCCTCCCGGAGTTTCCAATACAATCACCGGTTTCGTACCAAATTTAATAATCTTTCCGCTGTTGGGCTTAAACTCGCCCACCGTTCCGGCCACTACACTCCCCGGCTGCGCTTCTACGGTTTTGGGCGGCAAAAGAAATTTGGCAATCGGGTACAGAATTGAACCCAACAGCGCCCCGAAACTGGTACCTAATAAAACGTTGACAAAAGATCGGCGTGATCCTTTCATGACATTTTTCTCCTTCATTTTGGAATACCATTCCAAACGGATCCCGCACTACCGAATCACTGACAGCCGCCCCGTTCCGTTACCAGAGCGGGCCGAAACCGTCTGCACAGGACAAATCAAGAATTTTACTGATTTCCCAATCCTTTATGAACTTTGGGATTTTTACCTTCCCTGAATTCTTCGATATATTTTTCCGGATCGGCTAAAAATTGCACCCGGCATAGCTCCGTACAAAAATAGTATT
>JAJRXE010000051.1 GCA_024276455.1 Calditrichota bacterium | reverse complement strand
CGAGTCACGCGGAGGAAGTTAGTCGCCACATTGCCACGGCGGTGGTGGCAGCCAGCGCCCATCTGGAGACGGCCCGCCAGGTGCGGGAGATTTTCCGTACCCCTTATTTCCGGGTGTACTCCAGCACGGATATCATCGGGGTAGAATTGGGTGGTTCGTTGAAAAATGTGATTGCCATTGCCGCCGGAATCGCTGATGGCGCCGGTTTTGGAGACAATACCAAAGCGGCGTTGATGACCCGCGCGCTGGTGGAAATTACCCGGCTGGGAGTGGCCATGGGGGCTCGTCTGGAAACATTCTCCGGACTATCCGGCATGGGAGATTTGATTGTCACGTGCATGAGCCGCCACAGCCGGAATCGTTACGTGGGGGAACAAATCGGGAAGGGGAAAACGCTGAAAGAGGTGTTGGACAGCATGGTAATGGTAGCCGAAGGGGTGAAAACCACCCGCTCGGTGCACCAGCTCCTGCAAAAATTCCCGGTGGAGATGCCCATCTCTCAGCAGGTGTACGAAGTGCTGTTTCGGGACAAAAATCCTCACGATGCGGTCCGCGATTTAATGACCCGGGACCCGAAAGAGGAAACTCCTTTGTAACCCATTCGAAATGAATAAAGCGCCGTCCCGACCGAAGACTATTTCGGAAAGGGGTTGCACTATTGAGCCTGGAGAATTAAATTTGTCGCTTTCTGAGACGTGGTGATTTGCGGCATATTGCAGCCACGTTAAAGAATTTGCTAAAAAGCCATTTAGCGCTTCCAGAACTAAATAATGAAACGTTTGCCCCTGGCTTTTTAGCAGGGGCTTTTTTTATTAACCTGAACGGAGGATCTGAGGATGAAAGGATCATTTCTTTTTACGTCGGAATCGGTTTCCGCCGGTCATCCGGATAAAGTGGCCGATTCGATTTCGGACGCCATTGTCGATAAAATATTTGAGTTACCGGGGGACGTGAGCTTTAACCGAGCGGCGGTAGAAACGTTGGTGACCACCAACACCACCATTCTTGCCGGCGAGGTGAAAATTCCCGCCGGCGAACACATCGATTATGAAGCCATTGCCCGGGAAACTATCCGGGAAATCGGCTACAATCACCCCGAGCTCCATTTTGACGATAAATGCGAGATTATCTGCAAAATTCACTCCCAATCGCCGGAAATTGCCCAGGGAGTGGACACCGGCGGGGCGGGAGACCAGGGAATGATGTTTGGGTTTGCAGTGAATGAAACGCCCCAGTACATGCCCATGCCCATCACCCTGGCGCACGAAATTGTAAAAGGACTGGATGCCGCCCGTCTGAGCGGAGAGATTCCTTATTTGCGCCCGGATGGGAAATCTCAGGTTACCGTGCGTTACCAGGACTGGCGTCCGGCGGAGGTCAGTAAAATTGTCGTCGCCGTTCCGCACGAACCGGACGTAAAACTGGAACAGGTTTCGGAAGAGGTGTTCCAGAAGATTGTAAAACCGGTGCTGGACAAGTACGGTTTACCTTTCCAGATGAGCCGGGAGAACTACTTCGTAAACGGTACCGGCGTCTGGACGGTGGGCGGCCCTTATTCCGACACCGGATTAACCGGGCGAAAGATTATTGTGGACACTTACGGTGGCATGGGACGCCACGGCGGTGGGTGCTTTTCCGGAAAAGATCCCTCCAAAGTGGATCGTTCCGCCAGTTACGCTGCCCGTTACGTGGCGAAGAATCTGGTCGCCGCCGGGGTCGCCGAAAAACTGGAAGTACAATTCGCTTACGTGATCGGTCATCATGAACCGGTGTCCATTATGGTGGACGATTTTCGCACCGGCAGAATACCGGAAGAAAAGATTGTGGACATCATTCGCCAGGTGTTCGATCTGACCCCGCGGGGAATTATTGAAACCCTGGATTTATTGCAGCCGCGTTACAAACAAACGGCGGCTTACGGCCATTTCGGGCGGGAAGAATTCCCCTGGG
>JAJRXE010000050.1 GCA_024276455.1 Calditrichota bacterium | reverse complement strand
GACAGTTCTTGCAGCCCAGGTCCTCAATGGGAATGTTGGTCAAATTCTCGAAGCCGCCGTTAGCCTTGCCGTACCAGTAGTCCTTTCCCGCCCGGGTTCCGTGAAGGCTGGTGGAAAAATAGCTTTGCCCCAGGAGCGAACTCGCAAATAACAGCACAAAAAGTAGTAATAAAATTTGTTTCATATTGCGCATCCTCCTTTTTGTTGGTTAAGCTTTGGATGATCTATTCTGGGTTTCAGAATGGACAAAACCGATTTGATTCGAGCCTCATCTGGATTCATCCGGGAAGCCTGTAAAAAATAATTCCAGGAACGATCCACATTGCAGTACAACCAAAGAATTCCCAATACAATCAGGTCGTTCAGGGATTCGCCCCGCTCCGCCACTTTCCTTTCCAGATCGAACACCAGTTCCGAACAGGGACAGTCATCGTCAATAGGATCGGTGTTAATAACAAAATCCACATCTTCCTTAATAAGCGAGATGAAGGTGTTGAGGGCTTTTTCCACCTCGCCTAACTGGGTGTAACAAATAATCAGCTTACGGCGCACCCGTTTATTGCGGGGATTTTTCCGCAGCGCCTTTTCCAGGTTTTCGGCGGCCCGGGAATAATTCCGGGCCAGGAAGTACTGATTTCCGAGCATCTCATACATATCAATGAAATATTTCACAAATTTAATGCCAAATTCTAAACTCAATAAAAACAACAAAATTTAAGCCTATTCAATGAAACACTATGTTTCACCAAACAAGCTTGTTCAATGATGAATTTGCGTTAATTATTGATTTTTAGTAGGTTAGGCAAATACGAAACGACTTGTTTCATTTGAAACAGGATTTGTTCCACTATTTCACGAATCCGAACCGCTTCATTTTTCGCCACAAGGTGGTTCGTCCAATTCCCAACTCCCGGGCCACTTTCGTGCGATTCCACTGGTGCTTCTCCAATAGCGCCAGCAGAGAACGCGCCTCGTCCGAAACCGGAGACCGCACCACTTCCCGGACCGGAGATTGGTACTGGCGAATAACCAGCGGCAATTTATTGGCCTGAATCACGCCTTCGGTGCTCCGGGCAAAAGCATACTCAATGGCGTTTTCCAGCTCGCGCACATTGCCGGGCCAGGAATACTGCAACAGCAAATCCATGGCTTCATCCGTGATGTCGTGAATCTTTTTTTTGCTCACCAGGGAAAATTTGCGAATAAAATGGCGCACCAGGTAGGGAATGTCTTCTTTCCGCTCCCTGAGTGGGGGAATTTCGATTGGAATCACATTCAGGCGGTAGAACAGATCTTCCCGAAATTTGCCATCCCGCAAAGCTTGTTCAATCTTGACATTGGTAGCGGCAATGACCCGCACATCCACTTTCCGGGTAATAGATTCCCCTACCCGCTCAAAAGTGCCTTCCTGTAATACCCGCAACAATTGGAGCTGCATTTGCAGCGGCATTTCCGCCACCTCGTCCAGGAACAGGGTGCCCCCATCCGCAATCTCGAAACGGCCGGGACGGTCTTTGATGGCGCCCGTAAAAGCTCCTTTTACATGTCCGAACAGCTCGCTGGCCAACAAATGGGGAGGAAAAACAGAACAATTAATCTTCACGTACGGCTTCCCTTTACGGGAACTGGTTTGCTGAATGGCGTTGGCAATCATTTCTTTTCCGGTGCCGGATTCTCCCTGAATAAGCACGGTCGCGTCGGAATCGGCAATTTCCTGAATTAACTGAAAAATCTCCTGCATGGCCTTACTGTGTCCCACAATACCACAGAACTGGGCTTCCCGGGTCAGATTCTTTTTCAAGAGCTCCAGATCGGACAAATCCCGAAAGGAAATCACCCCTCCAATCGGTTCGTCCCCCTTGTCGCGCAGAATGGCAGCGTTCATTTTTACATGGATCAACTTCCCTTTACGCTGACAAATCTGGGCATCCATATCGTGCAGGTTGCGACCGCTTTCCAGCACTTTGGTAATCGGGCATCCTCCGGGACAAATACTGGAGCGAAAAACCTGTTTGCAGATTTTTCCGAGTACCTCTTCCCGTTTGTAACCGGTAATTCGTTCCGCCGCCCGATTGAAAAATTGAATCCGGAAATCTTTGTCGACGGTAAATACTCCCTCGCCAAGGGAGTCGAGAATTAATTCAGTGGAATTGGATTCGATTTTCATACCCCCTGCCCCGTTTCATTGTTTGAAACAGTGAAACAGTTTGTTTTAAATTAAGCGCTTTATTTCACATTATCAAGATTTTTTTACGAATTTGTGTCCTTTTGTACAAATGAGGCGGGGGTGAAACCGCTTGCTTCCGGGACTAAACCGTCCGTTCTCTAAAAATGTCTGTTTACGCTTTCACCCGTTCCAGAAGTCTCTGGAGGGCGCGATTGAAGTCATCTTCCTGTTCCAGATTGCTCAGGTGGGCCGCATTTTGAATCACGACCAACTCTCCCTGCGGCAGGTTTGCCACCATTTTCTCGGCGTCCGCCACCGGGGTTAAAGTGTCCTGATCCGCTGCGACGACAACCACCGGAAAATGCATGCGGGGCAGCAAATCGAATGAATCCGGTCGGGTAGCCATGGCTTGCTGCGCCTGGATAATGGCCCCGGCGGTTGCCTGCCGCATGATCTCTTCCGCTTTTTTTACAAACGCCGAGTGAGCCTCCCGGGCAGCAGCGGTAAAAAATTTCTCCAGAAAAGAAGATACAATATCGCTGGTGTCGGGGTTTCGTTTCAAAAGCTCAATCATGGCAAAACGATTCGCCCGTCCTTCTTCGCTGTCCGCCGACGCCCGGGTATTGGCCAGTAGCAGACCCGCCACGCGTTCAGGCGCCTGGCGGAAAAACGCCAGCGCCACGTAACCACCCATGCTCAAGCCCACCAATATCGCCTTGTGAATCTGCATTTCATACAGCACCTCTTCAACCCTGGCTGCATACCGGGCTATATTCGGCGTCCCGGAAAGTTCTTTGCTGCCCCCAAATCCCGGATAATTGACGGCCAGGTAACTGCGTCCTTGCTGCTGCAAATAACGCATTTGCGGTTCCCACATTGCCGCATTCATGGGAAAGGCGTGTAAAAATACCACCGGTACGTTTCCGGGAGAAACAGTAACAACGGTGCGCTCGTTTACTACAATCATCTTGCAGCCTCCCCGTTTTTATTTTTTTAACCAATCGGCTTCCTTACACCACTGCACAATGTCCGCATGGTCGCGGGATTCCAGGAATTGTGCCTCCATAATGGGATCGTCCAGGCGGGCTAACAATTCCTGAATCGCCCCGCAGGCTTCCCGGAGTCGCTCCCGGAAGAGGGCCTGCTTCTGCCGGAGATGGGCCAGACGCGCTCCCTCGCAGCTAAACAGGTATTCCACCTGCATCAGGTGTAACCGCCTCCGCAGTTCCCGGGCCTGTTCGTAAAACTTCTCCGCTTTTTCCAGCTGGGAACTGGCCAGGTAAATCTTCACCAGCAACCACTGCCCCACCAGACGGTAGCGGGTAAGCTCTCCCGCCCGCTGGATTAACAACTCCGTCAGCGTTTTGGCCTTTTCCAGGTCGTTCTGATGAATGAGGTACAGGATAAAGTAGTACAGGTAGTTCAGAAAGTCCACCCGGTCTTCGGCTGCCTCGATTAAAGGGCGGGCCTCTTTCAGCCAGCGCCGGGCTTCAGACAGATCGCCTTTTTGCAGCGCCAGATGGGAAAGGTAAAGTCTGGATTGGCGCAAATGTTCGAAGTGCTGGTGCCGCTGCGCCCAGCGATGGGCTTCCCACAGATAGTCCCGTGCCCGAATAATGGCGTGAATAGACAGGTAAAGATGTCCCAGCTGGATTTTAATTTCATTGGCCTGTTCGATGAAATGGTTCTCCTGGCAAATTTGCAATCCCTTTTCAAAATAATCGCGGGCAGAGTGGTAAAAAGCCTGCTCTTTTTCCAGAACCCCCAGTTGAATGTAAGACTGAGCCCGAAAGAAGGGGTGGATTGCCACATAGTTTTCTTTGATCAGGCGGCGAATATGCCCCAGGGCGTACTTCCATTTTCCCCAGAAGGCGTGAATCTCGCTGAAATAGAATCCCAACTGGATTTCCAGGCGGGGTAGATAATGCCGCCGCAACACCCGCCACAACGGCAAACAATCTTTAATCGAATGGAGGTAGTCGCCCTGATTCAACAGAAGCTGAATGCGATCGCGCAAAAGAAAACCGTACTCCGGACGGTTGCGAGACGGATCGAAGGAATGCAGCGTTTGGGAAACGTACTCCAATTGCTCGGCGGTGTCCGGGCGAAGGAACTGTTTGATCCGGCGGTAAATCTCGTACACCTGGCGCTCGTTTCCCACTTTCTGAAAAATTTCCTGCGCATTTCGGTAGCGCTCCACGGCATGCTCTTTTTTGCCGGTGTGCCATTCAATATCTGCGTACAGACGAAACCCTTCCGCGCGGAGTTCATCCGGAAGAATTTTTTTCGCCAGCACTTCGCGAAGCAGGTAACGGGCTTCCTGGTAAGCATCCATGGCAACCAGCGCCCGCGCCATCTCGATGCTGGCATTTAACCAGGCCTGTACACTTTCCTCGTGATTTTTTTCCAGACCTGCCTGGTGCAATTCCCGCAAGTACCGGTAAATCTCGAAGGCATTTTCCTGAGCGCCCAGCTGTAAATAGACCTCGCCCAGGGCTTCCAGAATGGCCCGGATGTTGGGAATCAAATCGGGGAACAGGTGATGGAGCCGCACCAGAAAATAGAATCGATCGGCCGCCTCGGCGGGATTCCCGATTTCTTTCAGGTAGAACGCTTCGCGCTCGGCCAACTGCACCGCCAGATTTGTTTCTCCACACTCGTAGAATAAATGGGAAAACCGGTATTTACGGGTCCAATCGGCCAACCAGAAACGCGAATCCCGGGAATCCAGCAGTGGTTTGAACATTTCGAAAGAGACATGCTGTTTCAACCAGGTTTTCCAGGGCAAAAAAGCCAGCACCACTTTCGCATATTCACCCTGATTTTTCTTCAACAACAACCCGCTTCGGAACCAGCGCTCGACCGCGGCTTCTGGGAGCTCCAGCTGGCGGACAAAATAGCGGAAATCCTCTTCCAGGAGAGGGGAATTCAACTGCGCCAGCATCGCCAGGAACTGCTGCTCTTGCGGGGAAAGTTGCCGGAAGACCAGTCCGGACAGGGCTTCCCAATCGTCCGGTACCCGGACTTTTCGCAACTTCCGAATGTCCAGAGTGCCGGATTCGCTTTCCTCCAGAAGCGGGCGGTAAAGCCCCTCGAGCATGAAGCGAATCCGCTGCGGATTCCCTCGCGATTTTAAATAGCACTGATTGGTGATCAGGCGGGCGTTAAACGGATCGGTTGAAAAATACTT
Source organism: Calditrichota bacterium (assembly GCA_024276455.1). Taxonomy (GTDB): domain Bacteria; phylum Calditrichota; class Calditrichia; order RBG-13-44-9; family RBG-13-44-9; genus JAJRXE01. Next base: position 12,439 of record JAJRXE010000050.1, on the reverse strand, counting down.
TCGCACCCGCTCTTCCACCTCTTTTACCGACAGTTTCGGCAGCAGCACCGTCTGGTCGAAATCCAGTACATTCTTTTTCAATTTTTCCGGAATAAAACTGTAAAGAACGAGTCCCGCCAGGCTATTCAGTTGCTGAACAATTTGTTTCGCTTCCGCTAATTCCGAAACGGTGGCCAGATGAATATTCTCCAGAGCCAGAAGAATCTTTTTTCGCTCACTTAACCAGGAGGTAAAATGGAGGAACAGGTCACGCATCCATTCCGCCCGGTTACCCGGCACTTCGACCCTTCCCTGCAGTACTTCTTCAATATGACGTCGTTTGTCTTCCGAGAATAACTGCAGAAAATGGTTACAATCGGTTCGCTGGTGCCGCTGATTTTCTTTCAACAATTGCTCGAAAAAATTTTCCAGAGGAAACGGCTTCTCCGAAAAATCGTACCGAACCGCAAAATAGAGCTCCGGCGAAAGGTGGTCGAACAGATAGTTCACCAGTTCAGATTTTCCGCTTCCTTCGTCTCCCACAATGGCAACGCTACGTCCGCTTCCGGAGGGCGGCGATTCTATTAACTGTTCCAGCTGGTGAATCACTTGCGGGGTAATCCAGTTCATACTCTTTTCCCACTCAATTTTTATGTTACACCCAAAATTTCGACTACCAAAAACAGAAAAGGCTTTACGGTTACACTTCCTCTAACCGGGCAGTAAAATGGCGCAAGAAGGGCGGCTCGTACACCAGGCGCAATCCGCGCAGTTTTTCCCGTTTTTCCCCAATTTCAATTACCGCCCGGGCCACGTACTCCAGCTGCGAGGCCGTGTACACCCGCCGGGGAATGGCAAAGCGCACCAGCTCCAGATCGGGATAATGCATTTCCCCGGTTTGCGGGTCGCGGGCGGCGAACATCAAGCTACCGATTTCCACCACTCGCACGCTGGCTTCCCGGTAGAGGGCCACGGTAAGCGCCTGGCCGGGAAATTGGGACTGTGGAATATGAGGAAGAAACTGTTTGGCATCCACGTAAACGGCATGTCCGCCAAACGGTTTTACCACCGGAATCCCGGCCTGATCCAGCAGCTGCCCCAGGTAGGCCGTCTGCTCAATCCGAAATTGCAGGTAAGAAAGGTCTAACACCTCGCGTAATCCCCGGGCAATGGCTTCCAGATCACGGCCTGCCAGCCCACCGTAAGTGGGAAACCCCTCGCGCAAAATCAGCAAATTTTGCAAGCGATGGTAAAGCGCTTCGTCCCGCAAGGCAATAAACCCGCCGATGTTTACCAGCGCATCTTTTTTGGCGCTCATCAGGCACCCATCCGCGTAAGAGAACATTTCCCGCACAATTTCCGAAATGCTCAGGTGTTCACACCCTTTTTCCCTCATTTTAATAAAGTAGGCATTCTCGGCAAAACGGGCCGCATCGAAGAAAAACGGGATCCCGTTTTCCCGGCAAATACGACTGATCTCCCGAATATTGGCCAGGGAAACCGGCTGACCGCCTCCGCTGTTGTTGGTAATGGTCATCAACACCACCGGAATTCGCTCTGAACCGTACTGGCGAATTGCAGCTTTCAATGTCTCGGGATCCATGTTCCCTTTAAAGGGATGCTCCAGCTGGGTATCTTTGGCTTCGTCCACCACGCAGTCCAGGGCCACTGCTTTCAGATATTCCACATTCGCCCGGGTCGTATCGAAATGAATATTATTGGGTACCACATCGCCTTCTTTGAGCAAGGTAGTGAAAAAAACATTCTCCGCCGCACGTCCCTGATGGGTGGGTAACACAAAAGGGAATCCCATGACCTCCTCCACCGCTTCCTGCAGGTGGTAAAAATTGCGGCATCCGGCATAGGATTCATCTCCTTCCATGAGTCCGGCCCACTGGTGCATGCTCATTGCCGAGGTACCGGAATCGGTTAGCAAATCGATGAAAATGTCCTCGGCCCGCAGGTTAAACACATTAAAACCGGCTTCGCGGATCAATTCCTCCCGTCGCTGACGATCCACCAGCCGGATTGGCTCTACCACTTTTACCCGATAAGGTTCCAGAGGCGTCTTCATATCCACACCTTTCCGTTTTCGTCCCATCGTTTAAACAATCCCTGCTCATTTTTTGAAATTTTCCGCTCCGAACAAGAACTAAAAATAAGGGATCGGGAGATTAATCAAAAATAAAAAGTTATTTTTAGAGAAGGAATGATTTACCTGGCGGAAGCAAGAACAATTCGTCACAGGGGTCAGGCTGGCAAACAAAACGGTTTGCCATGAGCCGTTCGGATTGAACTCCAGACAATTCCTGCCATTTTAATTCACCCTTTCCAACGGGAAAAACGGTTCCAATCATTCTTTTCGGGGTCCCGGGTTCAATTTCGGAGAAAGGGAGCAATGATTTTTTTCAGGGTGGCAATCTGAAATGGTTTTTGCAGAAACGGTACCCCGTCCTTTTCCATGATTTCGCTCACTTCCTCGGACGGTTCGTACCCGCTGGTAAAGACAAACTTCCCCCGGTAGTCCGGTCGCAACTCCAGAATTTCGCGGTAAAGCTCCACTCCCGAAATGTGCGGCAGGGTTAAATCAAGAATAATCAAATCGTAAAGGTATTCTTTTAAGGAACTCAACGCATCTTCGGGGAGCCGAGCCGGAATGCTCTCGAACCCCATTTTATTCAGAAAAACGCAAAAAATATCGGCCAGTGCTTCATCATCTTCAATCACCAAGGCAAATTTTTTCATAAACAGGCCTTTCACATTTTTGCTTGCCTTCCCTCCCCGCCGCCTCCAATTTTAATGATAGGAATATTCCCCAAATAATCAAGTGGTTTTTAGCTTTTCCCGCAGCAAACGATTGACCAGTACCGGATCTGCTTTGCCCCCGGTGGCTTTCATGACCTGTCCGATCAGGTACCCCAGCACTTTGGTCTTCCCACCACGGTATTGTTCCGCCAATTTCTGGTTCCGAGCCAGAACCTCCTCCACCACCGCCGCCAGCTGTTGTTCATCCGATATTTGTCGCAGCCCCAGGTCGTCCACCAGCTGTCCGGCGGATTTACGGGAGTGCAACATTTCTTCAAAAATGGTCACGGCTGCCGTTTGACTCACCACACGATCCAATATCAGTTGAAGCAATTCGGCTAAACGTTGGGGACTCAAAGGGAATTCCTGCAGCGATATTTTTCGTTCGTTGACCACCCGCAGCACCTCCCGCAGCATCCAATTGGCTGCCAGCTGGTAATCGGGACACCGTTTTGCCAGGGCTTCAAAATAATCAGCGATCTCGCGGCGGACGGTCAACAATTGGGCCGCGTAGTCGTTTAATTTGTACTGTTGGCGGAACCGGTTCTTCTTCTCTTCCGGTAATTCGGGAATTGTGCGTTTCACCCGTTCAACCCAGGCCGGATCCACCTCCAGAGGCACCAGATCCGGTTCCGGGAAATAGCGGTAATCCGGAGCCTCTTCTTTGCTGCGCATGGGCCGCGCCTGCTGAGCATCCGCGTCCCAGAGCAACGTTTCTGCCTCCACCGGCTTTCCCTGCTTTAACAGGGCGATTTGGCGCTCAATTTCGAAAGCCAATGCTCTTTCCACGTTGCGAAAAGAATTTAAATTTTTCAGTTCGGTTTTTGTCCCCGAAACGGCGGTTCCCAGCGGTCGCACCGAAACATTGGCGTCGCACCGCAGACTCCCTTCTTCCATGTTGCCGCTGCAAATTTCCAGATAAACCAGGATTTGTTTCAGAGCCACCAGGTAGGCGTGGGCTTCGGCCGGAGTGGACAAATCCGGCTCGCTTACAATTTCGATTAATGGTACCCCGCAGCGATTAAAATCGAGCAAGGTTTGCTCGCCGGCCAGGGCCTGGTCGTGAATCGATTTCCCGGCATCCTCTTCCAGATGAATGCGGCGAATACGGACTCGCTTGCGCTTCCCGTCCGGCAGGTCAATGTCCAGCCAGCCGGCGCGACACAAAGGGAGCTCGTACTGGGAAATCTGGTACCCTTTGGGCAGATCGGGGTAAAAATAGTTTTTGCGGGCAAAGGTGGAGAAGGAAGCAATCTGGCAGTGAGTTGCCACCCCCATTTTCAGGGCAAATTCCACCGCCCGGCGATTTAACACCGGCAAAGTGCCCGGCATTCCCAAACACACCGGACAGGTCTGTGAATTGGGCGGCGCTCCGTACGCGGTGGAACAGGAGCAAAAAATTTTTGAATCTGTCAAAAGCTGGGAATGGACTTCCAGCCCAATCACCGCTTCGAATTCCATTAGTACCCCTGTTTTATTCCTCTGCGGTCCTGGCCCCGGGCCCCGCAAACCGATGCCCGGGTTTAAACTTCCCCGGTGCATTTTTCAATCGAACGTCCCAGAATAAATAAACGGTCTTCCCGGAAAAAATCGCTCATCAGTTGGACTCCCACCGGCAATCCCCGGGAGGTCACCCCCACCGGAACACTCAGAGCGCAAATTCCCGCCAGATTTGCCGTAACGGTAAAAACATCCGAGAGGTACATTTGCAGCGGATCGGCGGTTTTTTCCTGGAGCTTGAACGCGGGGGTCGGGGTCGTGGGCGTTAGCAGCACATCGACCTCGCGAAAGGCCTGTCGAATTTCCTTTTGAATCAACTGGCGCACCTGCTGGGCTTTCCGGTAGTATTCGTCATAATATCCGGCACTCAACACAAAGCTTCCCAGCAAAATCCGGCGTTTAACCTCCGGGCCGAATCCCTCGGAGCGGGTGCGGGAATACTGCTGAAACAGATCGGGGGCAGGGCGGCGCAACCCGTAGCGCACTCCATCGAAACGGGCCAGGTTGGAAGAGGCTTCCGCCGTGGCAATAATGTAATAGGCCGGTACGGCATATTCGGTTAGCGGCAAATCAATTTCCCGAAAGCGTACCCCCTGTTCTTTCAGGGCAGCGACCAATTTTTCAATATGCGCACGCACCTCGGGATCTAATTCTTCCGGGAAGTATTGTCTGGGGAGTCCCACCCGCAAATGGTGCGGGTGGGTTTTCAGGTATTTCACGTAGTTCGGCACCTCTTGCAGGACCGAGGTCGCATCGCGGGGATCGTGTCCGGCAATGTTCTGCAGCAAATAAGCAACCTCGCCAACCGATTTTCCCATGGGACCAATCTGGTCCAGAGAAGAAGCGTACGCCACCAGACCGTAACGGGACACCCGGCCGTAAGTGGGCTTTAGCCCCACAATCCCGCAGAAGGCAGCAGGCTGGCGCACCGAACCGCCGGTGTCGCTTCCCAGAGCCAGATCAGCCAGTCCAGCCCGTACCGCCACCGCCGAGCCGCTACTGGACCCACCGGGCACTCGCTCCAGATTCCAGGGATTTTTGACCGGTCCGAAATGGGAGGTTTCGCCGGAAGAGCCCATGGCAAACTCGTCCAGATTGGTCTTTCCGATTATCAGACCATCGGCCTGTAAAATTTTTTCCACAACGGTAGCATGGTAGGGAGGGATAAAATTCGTTAACATGCGGGAGGCGCAGGTAAGGGGTTCACCCCGAAAACTAATGTTATCTTTTATGGCAATGACCAATCCGGCCAGCGCCCCCGGCTTCTGTCCTTGTTCAATCCGGCGATCCAGCGCCGCCGCCTGGTCCAGCAATTTCCGGCGAGAAAACACCGTGATGAAGGCATTCAAATGAGAATTGACCGCAATGCGTTCTAACAGCTCCTCTACCCGGTCAACCAGCTTGAATTTTCCGGCCACATAGTCTTGGTGCCGGCGGATTGAATCGGACAAATGCCAGTCTCTCCTGCTCGGATTGTCGGTGAAAGAAAGAGGAGAATTTACTGCTGCTTTGCGCCGCTTTCCGGTTGGGATTGGTTCTCAGTCTTAATTTCCGCCTGCGGCGGTTTCGGCGCCGGGGTATCGTCCAGCTTGGTAAAATCCAATTCCTCTTTTATATTCTGGGTGGCGCTTTTGAACTCCATAATGGAACGACCCAGCGAGCGGGCTAACTCCGGCAAGCGCTTCGCCCCAAACAGAATGAGAATAATCAAAAAGATGACCAGCAATTCCGATGGTCCAATTCCAAACATAATACTCTCCTTCTTTTAAAAACCTACTTAATTTACCTTTCAAACGCCATTCGGTTCGGTAAATTAGCGATTTTTTTTAAAAATCCCAATAAGATTTCTTCATTCGCCCCTAAATGTTCCCCCCCAGGGCGAAGGAGAACGCCGCCAGATGCAAAGCGCTCCGGACACTCTTTTTTAAAATCCCCGCCATTTTTTCAGTATGGGTGGTAGCACCGTGTCCAAAAACAAAGTGGAATCACTCCACCCAGCGTAAAAAGTAGGCGGCCAGAAAAATGCCAATAACGCCAATCACGTTGAGTTTCAGTTTAAAACCCAGGGTAAAAGAAAGAACCAGCAGATTGATTTCCGCCGGTCCCACCCGAAAGATGGCGGCCCGCAGAAAAAAATCCTTCACCACCCCGGCGGGCAGAATAAGTCCCAGCACCTCCCCCAGTGCGCTCCCAATTAATGCTCCAACAATGATAATGAGTAGAATCCAGCCAATTCTTTTTTTGCGCATGGGGTGCGTCTCCTATGTCAAATTTTCAAAGAGCGATTCGAAAATGTATTTTCCATCGGTAGATCGTAAAATACTTTCCATGGCTCGCTCGGGATGCGGCATCATGCCCAGGACGTTTCCCTGGCGATTAATAATGCCGGCAATATTATCCAGCGACCCGTTCGGATTGGCGGTTGCATTAACGTTCCCGGCGGCGTCGCAATAGCGAAAGACAATCTGGTCGTTGTCTTGCAGGCGTTTCAACCCTTCCGGGTCAATAAAATAATTACCTTCGCCGTGCGCAATGGGGATCTTCAGCACCTGGCCGGGTTGCAACTGGCGGGTGAAACTCGTGTGGTGGTTTTCGGTACGGATGTAAACATGCTTGCAAACAAATCGCAGGTTCCGATTTCGCAATAACGCGCCGGGCAGCAATCCGATTTCCGTCAACACCTGAAAACCGTTGCAGATACCCAGAACGTAGCGTCCCTTTTTTGCCTGGCGTACCACTTCCTGCATCACCGGAGAAAAACGGGCAATGGCGCCGGCTCGCAAGTAATCGCCGTAAGAAAAACCGCCAGGTAAAAAAATGGCGTCGTAACCGTCCAGACGATTCTCCCGATGCCAGACGAAGTCCACCTGCGAACCGACCACTTTCTTCAGGGCGTAATACATATCGTGGTCGCAATTGGAACCGGGAAAAACAATGACCGCCGACTTCACGCTTCTTCCTCCACCAATTCGTAATCGTAATCCTCAATAACCGGATTGGCCAACAGCTTTTTGCAAGCCTCTTCCACAATTTGCCGAGCTTCCTCCCGGGATACACCGTTCAACTGCATTTCAATGTATTTACCGATTCGGACATCGCGGATGTGGGAAAATCCCAGATGGTCCAGGGCATTATGAACGGCTTTTCCCTGAGGATCCAGAATTCCTTTTTTTAGGCGGACTTTTACGATTGCTTTCATGCGTTGTTTCCTCAATGGAATGATTCTGTTCCGTTTTGTCGTTTTTCATGAGAATCCAGAACTCCCGTGCCGGGCCGGACAGGGCGTACAGCAGCGAGAGCGGAAAGAAAGCTTCCTGGGGGAAAAGAATAATCACAATGGTGCCAATAAAAACCGTCAGGATTTTACCTCGCTCGGGGGTTCCCCGGCGGAGGGAAAAATTCGGAAGGGTTTCGTACCGATAGTTGGTAACCATGAGCACGGAAAGGCCAATGACCAGAAAGAGAAACACTTTTTGCCAGCGTAAATAGCCCCAGAAATGGTAGTTGAAGACCACAAAGGTAGCAATGGTGAGGGCAGCCGAGGGAATGGGCAATCCCTCGAAATAGGCTTTGTCAAACCCTTTCAGGCGAATATTGAAACGGGCCAGACGAATGGATCCGAAAACCAGGGGGGTAAAACTAATGAAAAGTCCCAGGGTTCCCCAGTGGAAATACACCACGTTGTAGGCCAGAAACGAGGGAGCAAATCCGAAAGAAACCACATCAGCCAGAGAATCGTATTCCACACCGAAATGGGAAGCCGCCTTGGCCATGCGAGCGATCTTGCCATCCAGGGCATCCAGCACCGCGGCGGCTACAATGAGCCAGGCGGCTTGAATAAACTTCTGGTTCGCAGCCTGAATCACCGAAAAATAGCCACAAAAAATGTTAAGCATGGTAAAAGCGCTGGGTACCCAGCTTGTGGTCATCTTCATCGGAAAACCCCGATAATGGTCTCGCCCCCCTTCACCCGGTCGCCCAGCTGCACTTTCAGCTCTACCTGGTCGGGGGGAAAAAACACGTCCACCCGTGAACCGTAACGAATCATTCCCATTTTTTCGCCGGCTTTCACCCGGTACCCTTCTCGCACGGTGCAAACAATCCGCCGGGCAATGATTCCGGCTATCTGCTTGAACATCACTTTGTGACCTTCGGGACTTTCGATACCAATGGCGGTTTGTTCGTTCTCTTCCGAGGCTTTATCGTTAAAAGCGGCCAGAAATTTACCGGGTAAATAGGCAAAATATTCCACTTTTCCGGAAATAGGAATCCGATTTACATGCACATTAAAGACCGAGAGAAAAATGCTCACCCGAGTCACCCGGCCCTTAAAGAATTCCTTTTCCTCCACCTCGGTAATCTGTACCACTTTTCCATCCGCCGGGGAGAGAATTGCCCGCGGATTGTCCGGAATGACCCGCTCGGGATCACGAAAAAAGTACATATTGAAGACGCTAAAAATACCGGTCAGAATGGTCAGAAAGATGACCACCGGTTGTTTGAACAGCAGCGCAATCACCAGGAAGGTTACAAACACCAACCAACTGGTTATGACTAATCCTAGACCGTATTTTGCAATCATAAACAATCGATTTTCCTGCCTTTTTTTAGAGAATTTCTTCGGCAAATTGGGAATACACCTTGGCAGCCGTCTTGTCGGTTACCGCAAACGCTTTGGTGTCCAGCGTACCGTCTTCCTTTACTTTCCAGACGGTCAGGTTGTCCAGACTCAATTCGTCGCAAACAACAATTTGATTGGCCACCCGGCCAAACTCCAGACTGGCCACGGCCAGGCTCATTTTTTTACGGGACAGAAAAGATTTCAACACCGCATTAATTTTGGTGGCAATGCGCACCATGTTGTTCATTTCCATCCGATCGCACAAACCCAATGCGTAGGCATGGTACTCATTAATCAAGGGATTTTTTAATTTCGGATCTTTCAAGTACAATTCCACCACCGGAGTTTCCAGCGAGGATTCTTCTTTTAATCCCAGCCGTTTAGAAAGCGTACCGGTGGCATAATTCCAAATCATCAATTTAATGGGAACAATCTCCGCTTTCTTCACCATCAGGCTGTTTTCGTCCACTCGCTTCACAAAATGGGTCGGGACGTTGTAACTTTCCAGATACTCAAATAAAAAGGCAGAAGTCTGGGCGTTAATCCGCCCTTTACCGCTAACCTTGACCTTTTTCTTTCCGTCGTTCAAAAGCAATACATCTAAAAACTCCATGATCAACTGATCATCCTGGTCGGTGGTATATAATTTTTTGGTACTTCCTTCCCGAAAGATTTCTTTTACACTCACTTTTCCCTCCAAAATTAAATCAGATTTAATTTTTTAAAGATATAATTTACATTTTTTAATCGATTATCCAAATTACAAATTAAATCTATGTCTTCTTCGGACAGATAGTTCCGAACCTCCGGATCGGCTTTCAGTAAAGCGGGAAATTCCTGTTCGGATTCCCACACTTTGAGGGCATTTTGCTGCACCAGTCGATAGGCCTCCTCGCGCGTAAGCCCTTTCTCTACCAGCTTTAACAAAACCGGTTGTGAAAAGATCAGTCCATGGGTCAGCATGAGGTTTTTTTTCATTCGCTGGGAATGTACCACCATGCCGGACAGCACCTGAATGGTCTTGGTTAGCATGTAATACAGCAACATGGTGGCATCGGGAATAATGACGCGTTCCACCGAAGAATGTGAAATGTCCCGTTCGTGCCAGAGGGCAATATTTTCCAGCGCTGTACTGGCATAACCGCGCAGCAATCGGGCCATTCCGGTGAGCCGCTCGCAAAGGATGGGATTTTTTTTGTGGGGCATGGCGGAAGAGCCTTTTTGACCTTTGCCGAATGGTTCTTCCACCTCCAGGACCTCCGTCCTCTGCAGATGGCGGATTTCCAGAGCAATTTTTTCCAGATTGGCGCCAATCAGAGCCAGGGTGTTCAGAAATTCGGCGTGACGATCGCGCTGGAGCACCTGAGTGGAAATGGGCGCGGGTCGGAGACCCAGTTTCGCGCACACGTATTCTTCCACCCGGGGATCGAGATGGTCGTACGTGCCAACCGCCCCGGAAATCTGTCCCACCGAGATCACCTGAATGGCGCGCTCCAGACGCTCGATGTTCCGTAGCGTGTCGCTGTACCACAGCGCTAACTTCAGTCCGAAGGTTACCGGTTCGGCATGTACGCCATGGGTTCGGCCCACCATGACGGTGTCTTTGAATTCTACCGCCCGCTTTGCCAGCAAATCCCGCAAGGCCGCCAATTTATTCAGAATCAATTCTCCCGCCTGCTTCATTTGCACCGCCAGGGCGGTGTCCAGCACGTCCGAAGAGGTCATGCCGTAGTGAATGTAGCGCGATTCCGGTCCCACATATTCCGCCACATTGGTCAAAAAAGCAATCACGTCGTGGTGGACGGTTTCTTCGATCTCCAGAATGCGCTGCACGTTAAAATTCGCTTTCTGGCGAATCACCTCGACCGCCTGATGGGGAATGTTACCCAGTTCTGCCTGAGCTTCGCAGGCTAAGATTTCTATTTCCAGCCAGATACGAAATTTATTTTCCTCTGTCCAGATTTGTTTTATTTCCGGCAAAGAATAACGTTCAATCATCTATTACTCCGGTATCCTTTCCAGCTTAACTTTAACCCGCCGCTCTTTATTGTCGCGGATGATGGTAAATTCCAGCACATCTCCGACCTTTAAATCCAGATTGGTCAGGGTCTGAATCAAATGCTCGGCGTTACGAATCTTGACCCCGTTTACGGCCACAATAATGTCCTCCGGACGTAATCCGGCTTTATCCGCCGGACTTCCGGGATCGATCTGGGCAATAATGACCCCGCCATTCACATCCACTTTAAACCATTTACGAATGATGGGATCGAGATCCTGCACCTTGACAATGCCGAGCCAGTAATTGCGGTCCACGCCGCCTTTCAGCTTTATTTCGTTAATGATTTCTTTAATCCGATTAATGGGAATAGCGAACCCAATGCCCACAAAGCCCTCCTGGTACTGGCTGCCAGTGTAAATAAAGGTATTCATTCCGATAACCTGTCCCAGCGAATTGACCAGCGGTCCGCCACTGTTACCATGGTTAATGGCCGCATCGGTTTGAATCATGTCCAGGTACACCCGGCCGGAACTGGGCATTCGCCCCCAGTCGCGATTCACCGCACTGATGACACCGACCGTGACCGAAGGCTGATCGTTTAACTCGAACAGACCGAAGGGATTCCCCAGGGCGATTACCCATTCGCCCACAATCAGATCATCGGAATTCCCCATTTCCACGTAGGGAAAATGTTGGCCGTCGATTTTCAGCAGCGAAATGTCAGAGATGCGGTCGGATCCCACCACCTGAGCATTGTGCCGTTCGCCACCTGGCAGGGTAACAATGATTTCTTCACCGTCTTCAATCACGTGTTCGTTGGTTACCAGGTAACCATCCGGCGAAATGATGAATCCGCTTCCCAGACTCTGGATGCGCTGCTCGTACACCCGATCTCGGAACAACTCCGGGAAGAGGTATTTCCAGAGTGGGTCGTCGGTGTAAAAAGGGCTGCGCTGCACGTAGCGGCGTACCATTTTCACGGTAATTCCCACCACCGCCGGGCTGACTTTCGCCACCGCCCGGGTAATCGCATTCTGACGCGAAGAGTAAAGTGAATCGGAGGCCGCCTGCCGCGCGGGTCTGGAAGGGGTCTCCGCCCGGGCATCTTTTAAAAACAGGGTATCTCCGTGTCCGGCTTTATCGCCGGAACTATTCTGACAACCGATCACTCCAAATAAAATAAGGGCAATCGCAATGGAACGGATTATTTTCAGGCTTTTCTGCATGGTACGTCATGCCTCATTTTTGCATTTTTTTCTTCCAATCGCTTAAAAACTTTTCCAGGCCGCGGTCAGTCAGCGGATGTTTGAACAGATTCATCAGCACCTTAAAGGGAATGGTGGCAATGTCCGCACCGTACAGAGCAGCCAGCACCACATGACGGGGATGGCGCACACTGGCGACTAACACCTCGGTGTCGTACTGGTAGTTGTTGTAAATTTGCACGATCTGTTCAATAAGCTCCATGCCATCTCCGCTGATGTCGTCAATCCGCCCGACAAAGGGGCTGACGAAAGTAGCACCGGCTTTAG
>JAJRXE010000049.1 GCA_024276455.1 Calditrichota bacterium | reverse complement strand
ATCCACTTCTTCCGGCGCAATTCCACCGTGCCGGAGACAAATCTTCATAGCCCGCACTGCCCCGTCGCCGCCAGGAACCGGCGCCGTAATGTGATAGGCATCGGCGGTAAAACCCGCTCCGAACACTTCACCGTAAATTTTGGCTCCCCGTTTTTTAGCATGTTCCAGCTCTTCTAAAATAATAATGCCGGCTCCCTCTCCCATGACGAACCCATCCCGCAAGCGGTCGAACGGACGACTGGCTCTCTGGGGCTCATCGTTGCGAGTGGAAAGTGCCTTCATGGAGTTGAATCCGGCTACCCCCATGGGACAAATGGCCGCTTCGGCCCCGCCGGTCACCATGACGTCGGCATCGCCCCGCTTAATAATGTGGAACGCTTCTCCAATGGAATGGGAAGCGGTGGCACAGGCGGAAACCACACAATAGTTCGGCCCCCGCAGGTTGTATTTAATGGAAATATGTCCCGCAGCGATGTCGGAAATCATTTGCGGAATAAAAAACGGGCTGATCCGGCGGGGACCATGCTTCATAAATTTTTCGTGCTCTTTCTCGAAAGACCAGATACCACCGATTCCGGAACCCACCACTACGCCAATGCGATCCAGATTTTCTTTTTCCAGCTCTAAACCGGAGTCCTGAATGGCTTCGTGGGCGGAGACCAGCGAGTACTGGGTAAACAAATCCAGTTTGCGCGCTTCTTTACGATCCAAAATCCCCTCAGGGTTAAAATTTTTTACCTCGGCAGCGAATTTGGTCGCATGATTCTCGGTGTCGAAATAGGTAATGTAATCGACCCCATTTTTCCCCTCGATTAGGCCCTGCCAGAATTCTGCAACATTGTTACCAATTGGTGTTACTGCCCCAAGTCCGGTAATAACGACTCGCCTATCCATAGTGTCCCTTTTTCTTTTTGTTCTACTAAATTCACACAGTTTTGAATAAAAAAATCACTGTCGAAGCGTTTGAGTTCTTTCTCTTCAGTTCCGGTCACTGGTCCGAACCTACCCCGGACAATTCACCCGATCCCGGGAGCAACCCGATGCCGTCTCCTTTTTATCCCCGCAAGCGTGTTAACTCAATGTCACCCTTCGCCGAAGCTCCGGGTGACATTGTTTTTATCTCGGCTAACCCTCCGGCCGGTTGAGGGTTCCCTGCAAATGGAAGATGTTGCTTACTCGGATTTGATTTTTTTACTCAAATATTCAATGGCGCTTCCAACCGTGGTAATCTGCTGCGCATCTTCGTCCGGAATTTCCACGTCGAATTCATCTTCAAACGCCATAACCAGTTCCACGGTGTCCAGAGAGTCAGCCCCCAAATCATCAATGAAATGCGCTTCCGGTTTCACCTTTTCAGGATCAACCCCAAGCTTGTCAACGATGATATCCTTCACTTTTTCTTCCAAAGACATAACTTCCTCCTATAATGTTTTTATGGTTGGTGATTTAAAGTTATTTTTTTCTTACATAACCATTCCGCCGTCCACGTTAAAGACCTGTCCGGTAATGTACGAAGCATCGTCGCTGGCTAAAAAGACCACCATTTTAGCTACATCTTCTGGTTGTCCCAGGCGACTCAGGGGAATTTGCTTTTTTAATTCCTCCACAATTTTCTCGTCCAGAGCGGCGGTCATGTCCGTTTCAATGAATCCCGGAGCCACAGCGTTACAGGTAACATGGCGGGAAGCCAGCTCGCGGGCAACCGATTTGGTCAAGCCAATAATTCCCGCTTTGGAGGCGGCATAATTAACCTGGCCGGCATTGCCCTGCAATCCCACCACAGAAGTAATGTTAATGATGCGTCCGTACCGCTGCCGCATGAGCTGACGGGTTGCCGCTTTGATGCAGTTGAAGGTGCCCTTCAGATTGGTATTAATCACCTCGTCCCACTCCTGTTCACTCATCCGCATCAGCAGGTTGTCCCGGGTAATACCGGCATTGTTTACCAGAATATCAATCCGCTCGAATTTTTCAAGGGTTTTCTCGATCAGATTTTTGGCGTCGTCCATTTTGCTTACGTCCGCCGGAACGGCCAGTACCTCGGCGCCCAGTCCCTCCAGCTCTTTTTGCATGTCCTGCAAACGGGTTTGATTCCGTCCGGAAATGACCACCCGGGCGCCCTCCCGGGCCATTTCGCGAGCAATCGCGGCTCCGATTCCCCGGGTCGATCCGGTTATTACCGCTACTTTGTTTGCTAATTTGCTCATTTCACACGACTCCCACCTTTACCAGCTCTTTTAATTCTTCCGCTTTTCCCAGGGGGGTACATTTGGCTTCCCGGGTAATGCGTTTGTTCAAACCACATAATACTCGAGAAGGACCCAATTCGTAAAACTGACGGTACCCGTCGGTCACCATTCTTTCGATAATTTTTTGCCAGAGCACCGGCGAGGTAAGCTGTTGCTTCAGGAGATCCCGGATTTCATCCGGATCGGTCACCGGTTCGGCTTTAACGTTGCTGTAAATAGGAATCTGCGGTGTTTTGAATTCCGTCTCGTCCAGAGCGTAGGTCAACCCGTCCAGAGCATCGACCATTAACGGGGAATGGAAGGCTCCGCTTACCACCAGTTCGGTAACCAGGCGGGCTTTCCGCGCCCTGGCCAATTCCATGGCCCGATGGACTCCCTCGACCGATCCGGAAATAACGATCTGACCGGGAGAATTGAAATTGGCTGGCTGAACGATGCCAGCTTCCGAGGCTTCTTCGCAAATTTGCTCGATCTCTTTTTCTCCCAGCCCAATAATTGCGGCCATGGTTCCGGCATTCTTTTCGCCGGAACGGTACATCAATTCGCCGCGAATTTTCACTAACCGTAACCCTTCCTGCCAGCTCAGGGCACCGGCACTCACCAGCGCGGTGTATTCTCCCAGACTGTGTCCGGCAGCCGCTCCGGCTTCCAATCCGCCGTCGCGAACCAACATCTCCACAGCAAGGCTGTGCACAAAAATAGCCGGCTGGGTGTAACGGGTTTGCTTTAATTCTTCTTCCGGTCCCTCAAAAGAAATCCGTTTGAGGGGAAACTGCAGAATTTCCTCGGCTTCGTCGTAAAGCTCGCGAACTGCCGGGTACTCTTCGTACAAATCTTTTCCCATCCCAACATACTGCGATCCCTGTCCCGGAAACAAAAATGCTGTTTTCATTGTTTCACAATCCCCCGCGTTAATGTTTCATCCTAAAATTAATAACCACAAAACATCCCTGTCGAAACAAGTTTCATTTTATCATTCCTTTTTAAAATTTGCAAGATTTTTCTTACAATTTCGGAGAAACCGCTCAAATGGCCCAGCGAAGCACCATGCTCCCGAAGGTGAATCCGGCGCCGAATGCTGCCAGAAGGATTAAATCTCCCGGCTTTATGCGGCCTTCGCTGAACGCTTCGGAGAGCCCCATCGGGATGGTTGCCGCGGTTGTGTTGCCGTAGCGGTCAATGTTAATTAACACTTTCTCCTCGTCCAGTTTTAACCGGCGTGCCGTGGCGTCGATGATGCGTTTATTGGCCTGATGGGGGACAAAAAGTTTGATTTCTTCCGGGGAGATATTGTGTTTCTTTACAATCTCTTCCGTGATTTTGGCCATTCCCTCTACGGCAAATTTAAAAACGGTGCGGCCGTCCTGGTAAATGTAGTGCATCTTTTTTTCCACGGTTTCGTGGTTAGCCGGATGCAAACTGCCGCCGCCCAGCATGTAAAGATATTTTCCGCCGGAACCGTCGCTTTTTAAAATAAAATCCAGAATGCCGATCTCAGGATCTTCGGAAGGTTCCAGCACAATGGCCCCGGCCGCGTCGCCAAACAGAATGCAGGTGTTTCGGTCGGTGTAGTCAGTAATGGCACTCATTTTATCGGCCCCCACCACCAGCACTTTTTTGTAGCGTCCACTTTCAATAAACTGAGTTGCCATGGCCGTGGCGTACAAAAAACCGGTACAAGCGCCATTAACATCCACCCCCCAGGCATTTTTGGCGCCGATTTTATCCTGAATAATGGTCGCGGTGCTGGGAAACATCATGTCCGGCGTCACCGTCGCAACCACAATCAAATCCAGTTCTTCCGGCTTCACTCCGGCCACTTCCAGCGCCCGCTGCGCCGCCAATACCCCCATGTAGGACGTTCCCTTCCCCTTCTCCAAAATCCGCCGTTCTTTGATTCCTGTCCGGGACACGATCCATTCGTCGTTGGTATCAACCATTTTCTCTAAATCTTTGTTGGTCAATACGTTGGATGGAACATAATGAGCAATCCCGGTAATCTTTGCTCTTTGCATCATAACGAACCCCGCTTTTTTAACTCTTCGTATATATGGTCATTCACGCGTTTCTCGCTCATATCCACCGCCACTCGAATGGCGTTTTTAATGGCCCTGGCCGTGGAGCGACCATGGCAAATGATGGAGATGCCGTTTACCCCCAGTAAGGGCACACCACCATACTCCTGGTAATCAAAACTGCTTTTCATTTCTTTAAAGGCATGCCGGACCAAAAATGCCCCGGCCAGAGAGAATAAGTTCTTCCCCACACTTTTTTTAAACGTGTGTCCGAACACGCTCAAAATACTTTCGGCAAACTTCAACACAATGTTTCCCACAAAACCGTCTGTGACGATCACGTCCGCTTTTCCCAGGAGGATATCCCGCCCTTCCACATTTCCGATAAAGTTAGGGGCTTTCGCCGCTAAAAGCGGATAGGTGGACAGCACCAGTTCGTTCCCCTTATTTTTCTCTTCTCCAATGCTCAACAAACCAATCCGGGGAGCGTGGATGGCGTAAATGTAATTAATGAAAATACTTCCCATCAGGGCGAATTGCAGAAGATGCTTGGGTTTGCTGTCCACGTTGGCTCCCACGTCAATCAGAAGCACCACCCCACCCTCGGTCGGTAAAAAAGAAGCCAGAGCCGGCCGCTGCACCCCTTCGATGCGACCGAGAATAAACAGACTGCCCACCATCTGGGCCCCGGTGCTTCCGGCGCTCACAAAGGCGTCCACAATGCCATCCTTGTGCAGTTGCAATCCCTTCATCATGGAAGAATCTTTTTTTTGCTTTAAGGCGGCGGTGGGCTGGTCCGACATTTCGACCACCTGGGAGGTGTGGTAGATGGAGACATTAATGGGTTTATGGAAACGGTGTCGTTCCAATTCCTTTTGGAGAGTTGGTTCATCACCCAGAAGAACCAACTCGTATTTTCCCCGGGTTTCTTTGTCGAACAGCAGGGCGCCCTCCACCGGAGCCTGGGGGGCGTAATCTCCACCCATTGCATCAATTGCAATTCGCATTTAAAATTCCCCGAAGCAAGCCATTACTCTGTGGGAGTAAATACTTGTTGACCGTTGTAGTAACCGCAAGCCGGACACACCCGATGAGGCTGTTTAGGCTCCCCGCAATTGGGACAGGTGCTTAAACTGGAAGCCTGCAGGGAATTTTTCCAGGCAGCATGCCGTTTATTGCCTTTCGATTTCGAAATCTTACGTTTCGGATTAGCCATTCGTCTCTTCTCCTGTGTTATTGCTGTTGCTGTTATTCCGGTTTCTTCAATTCAAGCAATTTCGCCCACCTGGGGTCGATCGTTTGAACCTTACACCGACATTCTTCGGTATTCAAATCCGCACCGCATCCCGGGCAGATTCCTTTACAATCTTCCGAGCAGAGTTGCTTCATGGGGACGGTTAAAATCAGAAACTCCTCAATGTAAGAAGTTAAATCAAGCGAAACCGTTTCCGGCGGAATTAAAATAACATTCTCTTCGTTGGTCGGCAAATCTTCCGTCCCAATATGAAAAAGCAACTCAAACGTTTCGTGGTACCCCTTCTCAAAATCCGTCAGACACCGATCGCAAACATAATGGGCTTTCGTATCCAGCGTAATTTTGCAGGTAATATTTCGTTCGAACTTGTTTAACTCTACCGCCACCCCAATTTCATTGGGGTACACTTCCTCGCGATAGAAATGAAGCCTGCCCGCTGCGTAGTGGTGCTCGAAATGATGAACACCATCTTCCAAATGTAAAATAGGTACCTTCATAATTAAGCGCCAAATTTATAGTTGTTTGCTAAAGTTGTCAAGCCCTTTGTCAATAAATTCTGTCCCTCTCTAAATTTACAATTTAAAGAAAAAAACTGATTTTGCCAAATTTTAACCATGTCTTCAACGCTTTAAATTCGAATAAGTTTACTATTCCCAAAAATAACAGCCGAAAGGGTCAAAATCAAATTTGATTACGGGTGCGGGGACGGTTCAACGATTTCCGGCCTTTTCTGCTCCTGGCAAATTTTTCTAAAACCTTTTGAGGAATATTTAAAATTTATTAAATTTATCACAAAATATAAGGGCATTAAGTTATTAGAAAAACTAAAATAAAGGTGAAGCCATGGAAAACCGAGTGTACAATTTCAACCCTGGCCCGGCAACTCTACCGCTGTCGGTGCTTCAAACCATTCAGGAAGAGTTGTTAAATTACAAGGGCGAGGGACTGTCCATATTGGAAATGAGCCACCGCTCGAAAACCTTCGACAAGATTGTTGACGACGCCATGGACGCCGTGAAAAAGGTAATGGGCTTTGGGGACGATTACACGGTGCTTTTTCTGCAAGGTGGTGCCACCGCCCAATTTGCCGCGGTTCCTTTAAATCTGGCGCTGCCCGGCAAACCGGCGCTCTACGTCAATACCGGCTCCTGGTCTAAAAAAGCCATTGCCGAGGCCAAGAAATTGAGCATTGAGCCGACTGTGATTGCCAGCTCGGAAGATCAAAACTTCAATTATATTCCCACTTCTTTCGAGATCGATCCCAATGCTTCTTATCTGCACATTACCTCTAACAACACAATTTTTGGGACTCAATGGCAGGAATACCCGAAAACCGGTGATGTGCCCCTGGTCGCCGATATGTCCTCCGATCTGTACTGCCGCCGCTTCGATCCCAATCAATTTGCATTGATCTACGCCGGCGCTCAAAAGAATGCCGGTCCGGCCGGGGTCACCATTGTGATTGTGCGGAACGATCTGCTGGAAAGAAGCCACGATGACATCCCGACTATTCTGAATTACAAAATTTTTGCCGAGAAGAAGTCGCTTTACAACACTCCCAATTGTTTTGGCATTTACGTGGTGGGCCTGGTGATGCAATGGATTCTGGATCAAGGCGGGATCGACAAGGTGGAAGCGGTAAATCGAAAGAAAGCGGAGCTGCTTTACCAGACTCTGGACAGCACGGATTTCTATCGTCCCACCGCCCGTCCAGACAGCCGGTCGATTATGAACGTAACCTTCCGGTTGCCCAACGAAGATCTGGAAAAACAGTTTGTGGCCGAAGCAGCCAAAAACGGCATGGTGGGATTAAAGGGACACCGCTCGGTGGGCGGCATTCGGGCCAGTATTTACAATGCCATGCCTCTGGAAGGGGTGGAAGCGCTGGTGCAATTCATGAAGGAATTCGAACGGAAAAACGGTTAAAACGTGTAGAACGAATAAAAAAAGGGAGGTTGTTACAACCTCCCTTTTTTTTGGACAGGATTAATCCAGAAATTTTATTTCTTCTCCGTATTCCTGGGAAATCTTGGTCAAACTCTCCACGGTCTTAGCATCCAGAGGTACCCCGTTCTTTTCGCGCCGCTCGTGTTCTTCGAACTCTTTTTCGCCGTGGACGTAGATGCGGTTTTCTCCTTCGGCTTTTTCGGAATTCTTCAAAATGTCGATGTACTGATCCATCCGTTCTTTAAATTCTTCTTTCCCGACAAAATAATCGGGATCGATGGCCATGAAGAAGTGCCCGACCCGTGGGAACTGGGTCTTGCCGTCTTTTTTGGTCACCACAAAAGGACCGAAATTGGATCCCGGTAAAACGGCACTAAACAGGTCCACCATGACTCCCAACCCGTAGCCTTTGTGCCCGCCGTAGAGCTCCCCGGCACCGCCGAGGGGTAAGATTCCTCCGCCCAATTGCTCGGCCAGGTTGCGTAACACCCGGGCGGGATCGCGGGTCACGTGGCCGGTTTCGTCGGTGGCCCAGCCTTCCGGCAACTCTTTGCCCAACCGATTGTACACTTCGATTTTACCGCGCGGTACCACGCTGGTGGCAAAATCCATGACCCAGGGTTTGTTCTTTTTGGTGGGCGCCGATACGGCGATGGGATTGGTTCCAAATAGGGCGTTCTTTCCAAACGTGGGGACCACCAGCGGGGCCGCATTGGTCATGGATATTCCGATTAAATCGTGTTTCAGGGCCATTAAGGGGTAATACCCGGCAAAACCGTAATGGTTCGAATTGAACACGGTGACCATGCCAATCCCGGAATCCTTGGCTTTTTTAATGGCCAGCTCCATTCCGAAAGTGGCAGCCACCTGTCCGAGCCCATTGTGACCATCCACATTGGCCAGGACCGCGTTTTCTTTCACAATTTCGGGCTGAGCATCGGGGATGATGTAGCCGGTCTTAATCCCGTTCACATATCGCTGCAAGCGGGCCACACCGTGGGAATCAATTCCCCGCAGGTTCGAAAGCACCAGGTTGTCTGCCACCTTTTCCGCGTCTTCGGCGGAGACATTCAACCGCATCATGACTCGTTTTACAAAATCATACAAATCTTTCCAGTTAATGCGCCGTTCCTCCATAAGTACCTCCTACCAAACTTTTTTCGTTCTGAGTTGTGATTTAGTCCCAAAAAAGATTAAACGTGTGTACGGCTTATGGCTCGTCCACGTGAATAATTAAATCCAGCATGTCCCGACACCGTTTGTTGTCGGGATTCAATTCCAGAGCCTTCTTGTAGTTTTTCACGGCTTCGTCGTAACGCCCCATGTTGTGGTAACACAGTCCCAGGCGGTAGTACACCTCGGCGTTTTCCGGAGAGCTGGCCGCCAGCTCGTTTAAATATTTCACCGCCTCCCGGTAATTCCGCTGGAAAATATGTAATCCGGCAAGGTGGTAGTTGGCAATTTTCGACTCCGGTCCCAGTTCGAAGAGCTTTTCATATGCCTGGATTGCTTTTTCTTCCTCTCCCAGATGGCGGTAAGAAATCCCCATCCAGTAGTAAGCCATGATGGGCGGATGCGGTTCCCGGGAAATTTTTTCGAAGCATTCCACTGCCTTGCGCAATTTCCCGATTCGATAATAGGCAATACCGAGCGCATAGCGGGCGGAAGAGAATTGGGGATATTTGTCCAGAATTTCCCGGTATTGTTCAATCGCGCCACTGATGTCGCCACCTAAATAGTGCAAATCTGCCAGAATTTTTTGGAAAAATACCCCACCTTCGTGCTCCTTGCTCAAATGCTCCAACTCCCGGATTGCCGCCTGATGATCGCCTGCCACCATGTAATCCTGGAGCGCTTTAAGATGTTGCTGGATTTCCATAAGACTCCTTTCCTCCTAATTTAGGGCGGTTCGAAATAGCTTTTGGTCCGATACCAATTCCTCTTAAATTTGATAATAAGAAAGTTAAAAAGAAACGAAAATTTAGAATTTTTTCACAATTTTACCCATTCAATCCGTTCACTTCGCTAAAAGAAGCTTAACAAAATATTTTTCTTTTTTCAAGCCGGAATCCCTTTCCCGGTATTTCCGGCCTCAATTGTAGTGCGCTAACTCAGGTGGAAATTAGTTGTTTAACCCAATTAACAGGAACTGATTTCGGTCGTACGATGGGCAACAGAATCGCCCGATCAACAATCATCTGGGCGGACATTCCCAGTATTCGTGCCGCCGCGAACATGACGGTGTAAAATTCGAACTGGCGCAAACCGAAATGGTAGAGGAGCGAACCGGAAATGGCATCCACATTAGGCCAGGGATTCTTCGCTTTTCCGTGTTCCTGAAGCACCGGCGGAACCACTTCGTACAGTTTTTCCACAATGCGGAAGATCGGATCGTCCGGACAGACCCGTTTACCAAATTCCAAAAAGGCTTTAAAGCGAGGATCGGTGGCTCGCAACACCGCATGACCGTAACCGGGAATTACCTGACCGCCACGAAGGGTCTCCCACACAAATTCCCGCAACTGCTCAGTCCGGGGAACGCCGTTAAACGCGTCTTTGATGCGCAAAATAAATTTCAGGCTTTCCTGATTTGCCAGGCCGTGCAACGGTCCCGCCAGACCATTTAATCCGGCCGCAATGCTGTAATAGGGATCGGACAGGGCGGAATTAACAATTCGACACACATTCACACTCACATTCCCCCCTTCATGGTCACTGTGCAGCACCAGATACAGACGAATCAGATTCGCGAATTCTCCCTGCCCGTCTTCCAAGCCCAGCATATGAGCAAAATCCCCTCCCCAATCCAGGCTGGGATCGGAAAGAATACGCTTTTTCTGCAAAACTCGCATTCGGTAGATTCCTGCCGCCAGGGTGGGTATTTTGGCAATGATCTGCAGCGCATCTTCCAGCACGGCTTCCCAGTAGTCGCTCTTCGGCAGTCCTTCGTTGTAGCGGCGACTAAAAACCGAATAACGCTGGAGCGCCATGATGGCCGTACTGAACAAGATCATGGGATGTGTCCCCGGCGGTAGGGCTTTGATCATGTCCCAGACGTACTGCGGTACCTCGCTGCGCGCTTTTAAATCTTCCTGAAGGTTTATTCGGGCTTTTTCATCCGGCAATTCACCGGTACAGAGAAGGAAAAAGATTTCTTCCGGTAGCCGATGGGTCAGTTCAATGATGGGAATGCCGCGAATGAACAATCCTTTTTCGGGATCCACAAAGGAGGTGTCGCAAATTAAGGCCTTGACCCCCCGCAACCCACCAAAAATTTGTTTTACCGTGATTTCGCTGACCACCCTGTCGGGATGGTTCTGAACCAGATCGCGCACTTCTTCCCGCCAGGCCGGGATTTTCCGGGCCAACGTTTCCTGTAAAGTTGCCATGTTGCCTCCCCCTGTTATTGATTCACATTTATTAAACGTCCGCCTTCCGTCCCGGTTCGTAAATTTCTTTTCCCAGTGGATTTTTTTACAGTGAGCAGGACAATATCGGGTTAAAATCGGATTTAAGCAGACCGGAGAGGCAAAAAAGATTTCTTACCCGTTGTGCTATTCAATATCAAAACCGTTAAAACGGTTCTGTTAATAATAGTTATTACGAAAGGTTACACATCCAGACAAATCTGGGTGTTAATAAAAAATTTAAGAATAATTCACATTGATTCCTGGCTTCAGCCAAAAGAAATGACAGTCTAAATCGTTTATTATTAACCGTTTCTCCCAAAGGGATCTCTGCGGGAGACGGTTTTACTAAATTCCTCCAGTAATTTTATGAGCACAACGGGTTATTCCTGTTCTGCAGAAAGAAACGCAGACTCCGGTAAACCCTCAGAGCAGGAAAAACCGGTTGCTTCTGAAGGTTTATTTCGTTTTTCAACGATTTCTCATTAAAAAAGACCCAGAAGAGACCATGTTCGCCGGAAGCAACAGGAACTATTCGGTTTTCTGCGCTGTTTCAGACGGAAGCGCCCAATCTCAGGCGTACCCAATAATCACTCCGCCCAGAACGTTTTCCACCGGCTCCCGCAACTTGAAAAAGGTGTTGAGGCTGTCGTCGAAGAAATTGCCGATGCCGCGAACCCCCAGTCCCAGCGCCGTCGCGGTTAAGTAAACGCTCTCTCCCAGCATTCCGACATTAAAATGGGCGTAGCGGTAGCCGCGATTGGCAAACAAATCGATTTCATCGAAAGCGACCGAAAAGAAAAGCACCACGCTGGCGTTGAATACCGCATCCTGCGCAAGGGTCAGATAGGAAATATCGCCCCGGAAATTCCCCTTTCGCACGATTTCTAACTGGCCGGTTTGCGGATGGTAAAGATAAATGCCACTTTCCAGGCCGCTGACGTCGTTGACCACCAGATGGGTTTTGAACGCCGGATAGTTGTACAGCACCGGCACTTGATTCAAATGTTCCAGGATCGTTGTCAGGTGTTCCACCGGCACAGGAACCCGAAGGAAATTGTGAGCGGAGCGACGGCGCCGAACGATTTGCCAGGCGTCTTCCGTGAGTTTTTGCGGCACTCCGGAAAGTGCCACCGTTTTCCCACGAGGACCTGTTCTCTGCAATTTAGCGGCAAAGGGGAAAGCGACCTCCACATTCACCAATTCGTCTGAAGGGAAAAAATGCGAGGAATTCAGATGAATTCCACGAATCAAACTCACATTCTTTTCGTCAATATCGTCCTGGGCAGGAGTAATCATCCCAAAGCGGTAAGCATCCCGGGCCAGCGCACCGCCATCTTTCCCGACAGCTGCCAGCATAACCGCCGCTTCGGAGAAAACATCGATTTCCAGAAGGCGATTAATTTCCTCGTCCACGAAATCACCCATCAGATTGGCCGTTAAGTCCAGGCTGGCGGCCGCCAGGGCCAGATTTTCTCCCACATATCCGGCATCCATTAAACAATAACGGTAAGCCCGTTCCCGGAACTTCCAACTGCTTCTCCCAAACACCGAGGTAAAAATTAAAATAAGCGGCGCATTTTCCAGGAACTCCAGGGAATAAGCGCCCCGGGCAAACTCTTTGCGAAAATCCCCGTTTTGAATTTGAACCAATTGATTTTCCGTTACCGCATAATAGTAAATCCCGGGATCCAACCCCACCACCTCATTCACCACCACATAAATTTCGGTGGGAAACAACCCACTGGCAGAAGGAGCGGCTCTTAAGAACACTTTTCGACCGGGGAACTCGTGAACGGCGGTAATACCGTTGGTCATCTGCAACAAATGGGACACCTGTTCCAGGGTCACCGCCTCTTTACGAAGGGTGCGTAAAGATTTAAAACGTTGACTTTCCTGAAAGGCTTCCTCCAGGGATTTGGTGGACAAACGCTCCTCGCGGGGCAAATCAATGGTTGGTTTATTGGAATAGTCTTTGGAGGTTTCCGGTTGTTGTTGGCTGGCGATTTCCCGGTAAGCAAAAATCACCTTGTTGAAATCGTACTTAGTAAGTTCATGGTACTTTTGAGCGCTGTTAAAGAGTCGCATGGGAACGTCCTCCTTGTTGAAGTCGATCTTTTGGTTTTTTTAATTGGTTGAATATTAATCACAAAAGGTTGGCGGTAGCAACTAAAAATACATCCGGAAAGAAAAGCGAAATTTAAATTTTATTTGACTACATTTTGAGAATTGATTATCTTTGGGGCGAAAAATGACTGCGGGATCGTCTAATGGCAGGACACCAGGTTCTGGCCCTGGGAGTCGGGGTTCGAATCCCTGTCCCGCAGCAAAGAAAAGGGGTTCAATATGGGAACCCCTTTTCTTTTTTCCACCCTATTCCCACCCTATTCTGCGCTGACTCAGGCACTGGCTCTTTCCATTGTGGGGGAAGTTGGTTTACCGCCGAAACGGATGCCCTTTTGCCGCAAAGGGGAATCTCCACGATTTGGGTCATGACCAGTTTTATAATAAAACAGACAAACATTTTCCTTGAGTTTTTTTTTACTTATATTTAAGAAAGAGAAAAATTAAATTAACCGCGATTGGTAAATAAAACGGAAAATTTTTCGAGGAGGAAATATGCAGCTTATTTTACTTGGGGCTCCTGGCGCCGGCAAAGGGACACAAGCCAAGAAAATTATGGAGACATATCACATTCCTCAAATTTCTACCGGAGACATTCTACGGAAAGAGGTACGCGAAAAGACCGAATTAGGTTTGAAAGCAAAAGACATCATGGAGAGGGGCGAATTAGTCCCCGACGACATTATTTTGAAAATGATTGAAAAAAGGCTCCAACAGCCTGACTGCCAGAACGGCTTTATTCTGGACGGTTTTCCTCGTACCATCCCGCAGGCCGAGGGTCTGGAACAGATACTGGACCGGATGGGAAAGAACCAATTAATCGTCATCGAAATTTCCGTTTCGGACGAGGAGATTATTCGTCGATTGAGCAACCGTCGAATCTGTTCCATCTGCGGCAAAGACTTCAATCTGATTCTCAACCCTCCGCCAGTAGACATGATCTGTCCGGTATGCGGGGGAAAAATCATTCAGCGGGATGACGACAAACCCGAAACCATCAAAAAACGTCTGGAAGTTTACCGAAAACAAACCGAACCGTTAATCAAATTTTACCAGCAAAAAGGCAAGTTATTTCGCATCGATGGACTCAGACCAATTGAAACAATTTTTAATCAGATCAAGGAAATTCTGGAGTCGCAAAATAGATCCTGAGCAGTCCAAGAGCAGGAAGTTTTTCCGGGGCAACAGAAAACTGAGGTACACTACCCGGTACTTTGGGATCATTGTATTAGCTTTCCTGACCCTTTCGACTGGATGTGCAGAAAGGGAGCGGAATAATCCGTTTGACCGGGGCAGCGGGGCACAGTCTCCTCTTCGCCTGGAATTGTACCCGGTCGGGAAAAAGATCGAGGTCCGCATTACGCTTACCGATCCCATTCAGGTGGCCGGTTTTCGCCTGTACCGGGCGGTTGACGATAGTACCCACTTCCAAAAAATTGCCGAATTGCCCCGGAATACCACCACCTTCCTAGATACGGCGGTTGACTTTCACCACTGGTATTTCTACTACGGCACAGCGCTGGGCGAAGGAGTGGAATCTCCTCCCTCGGCGGTAGCCAAAACCTTTACGGGTCCGGGATTGAACTGGATTTTAACCCGCTACAATTATTCGATTAACAAACTCTCGTACGATCTGGAGCACGAAATTCAAAGTTACACAACCAATTACCCCGCAATTAACTGGAGCCCGGACCTGACAAACCGCAAAATCTGGTTAGCCAATGCCCAATTCCGGACGGTTACGCGCTTTGATTTAATTCAAGGGTACGAAGACCTCATTCTGCAGGAAAATTTCCAATACCCGATCGATGTACTATGGGACTCTTTTTCCAATAAAGCCTGGGTGCTCGATGACGAACTGAACACCTTGAGCCTCGTCTCGGACCTGGGAATCGAGAAATCCTACTCTTTGCCGGAGGACGATTACTACAAACTTTCGCTTTTACCGGGGTTTGGAGTCGCCGTTCTCAGCAAACGCCATCTTCAATTTGTCTTCACCCAAACGGATTCCATCCGAA
Source organism: Calditrichota bacterium (assembly GCA_024276455.1). GTDB lineage: Bacteria > Calditrichota > Calditrichia > RBG-13-44-9 > RBG-13-44-9 > JAJRXE01. Next base: position 493 of record JAJRXE010000049.1, on the reverse strand, counting down.
GCACCACATTCGATCCCGACTTTATGGGATACGATTTACAACAAAGGGGAGAACGCCTCTTTGCCCTATCGGCCGAAGCCGGGGAGAAAATTTCCACCATCTCCGTATTTACCCTGCCCGATCTGACCTCAGTCAAATACCAGCTGAACGGGCTGTTTACCATCTTAAGAAAAACCTCTTCACCCGAGGTTTTCTGGACGGTGGAAAAAATTTCGGACGAAAAATACCGCTTGGTGAAACTTTCTTTGCGGGGAACTCGTCTTTCCCAAATGCCAGGTACCGGGCTTATTACCGATTTGGCAATTAACCCTTACGACTCGTCTCTTGTTATTGTAAAACGCTACGAAGATCAGGTAACAGTTATAGAGAAGGCCGGAAAAGAAATTGCTTCCTTGTCAATCTATGATCCCATAAGGGTATTTATCGAATAATGTTGAAAAAATTGGCAAAAATCTTATATCTGGTTGTACCCATTCTTTTGTTATTGATTTTT
>JAJRXE010000048.1 GCA_024276455.1 Calditrichota bacterium | reverse complement strand
CGCTGCAACCGACAATAAGGTCCGGCCGAATCCCCTCGTTCTCCAGAACTTTCAATACTCCAATGTGCGCTAATCCCCGGGCACCACCCGCGCCCAACACCAAACCAATTTTTAACATCGATTCTCTTTTCCCGGCTTCGGTTTCCAGCAAACGCTTCAAATCCTTACAATTTAATAAAATTTTCTTTAAAATTCAGTCTCTAATTTAGATTTCTTTGGTTTTAATTGCGAAACAGGAAAAATAAAACACCCGGGAACGTTTATTTTCCGGGTCTTCCGGAATCAAAATGATCTGATTATCGGCAGAAAATCCACTCAGGAAAGCGATTTCTTAAAATTTTTCTTATTTCGTTTTCGGCTGCCTGGAAAAAGAGAGCCGAACCCCCTCTATGGGTAAAGGTAAAAACTGGCGCGTCCAAACGGTGTTTTTTTATCGGAGAATAACGATTCGCCCGGTTTCCTGGGCCTGATCTGCGGTAATCCGGTAGAAATATATCCCGGAAGGCAGAGGAGTCCCGGTTTCCGATTTTCCGTCCCAGGAGAGATAGTTCTGAGCCGCTGCACCCGGGTAGGAGATTTCACGGATTTTTTGCCCCAATAGGTTGTAAATGGAGAGCTTAATGGTGGTGGCATGGGGCAGTGCCACCAGAAAATGGAGCGGAAATCCCCGGTAAGTGTAAGGATTGGGCCAGGGAGGAGTAAACTCATAGTCCGCCGGTGGGGCGGAGAGGCTGCGGGCAATATCCCAGGCTTTCAGGGCATCGACCTTGCCCCATCCGCGTTCGTTGTCCGGATGCGCAACATTGTCGCCGGAATTTTTCATGATGTTAATCAGCTGTAAGAGTTGCAGATTGGGAAAGGCTTGAAGAACCAGCGCGCTAATGCCTGCCGTTAACGGGCAGCTCAACGAAGTTCCGGAAACCCGTACGTAGGCCTCGGGAGGGTAGGCGGCGAACACGCTCACGCCCAGCGCCGCCACATCCGGTTTAATGCGGCCGTCGGCCGTGGGACCACGGGAGCTGAAATCGGCCACCTGATTGCTCGAATTCAGTGCACCCACCGCTAAAGTGAGGGGAGCGTCCGCCGGAGCAATAATGTGGTACCAGGCACTTCTCCCTTCGTTGCCGGCGGAATTGACCACCAGCACTCCCCGCTCGGCCAGGTAGTTGGCCGCCCGGGTTACAATGGTGGTTTTACCGTCCATGTCCTGGTAGATGTAATCGCCCTCGCCGGCGTCAAACTGGGAATAGCCCAGGGAACTGGAAACAATATCGGCGCCCCGGGCGGAAGCCCATTCCGCCGCTGCGGCCCAGTTGTCTTCTTCCAGATGTACCTCGCGGGAAATATCCTCGGTCTTGGCCAGTAAGAAACTGGCGCCGTAAGCTGGACCGATAATCTTGCCGGGCAAATATCCCCCGATGGTGGAAAGCGTGATGGTACCGTGACTGTCTTGATCTTTTGGATCGCCCTCTTCGTTGGCGGTAACGGCGTCCTGGTTGACAAAATCGTATTCTTCCAACACCTGTCCGTTTTCAACCAGGTGCTGAAGGGCCGGGTGGGTGAGTCGGAATCCGGTGTCGAACATGGCAATGACCACACCCTCACCGTTTAACCCTTTCTGGTGCAACTGGTTAATATTGTGAAATTGGATTTGGAATTCGGAATCGCCGTAGTCTAATGTGTCCGTCAGGGATGGTTTCCGGAACGTACCCGGTGGCATTGGGTGGTATTCTTCCGGTTGAAAGGTCCAGCGGCGCACCGGAGCCACTTCCTCCACAAAGGGAAGGCGGGCGATTTTCTCCAGAACCTCCGCGGAAGCGTAACCGCTGACGCCGTTGAACCAGCGGGAACGAATGTGAATTTTAAAGCCCAGGTTTTCAATTGTCTGTAAATAGCTCTCTTCCAGAGGTAAATCCTGCCACAAACCTGTCTTGTTCAAAGACTGCGGAGCCCGCTGAAGACGGCGTTCCAGCGCCTTTGCACTGAGAAGCTGCCGGACAACCGTTTCCTGCTGCTGGTAAGAGAGTTCCTGGTAGTGCCCTTTGTCTGTAAAGAATATCCAGTAACGCAGGGTGTTTTGCGCCGAAAGTGTGGTGGTGAAAAAGACCCCTAATAGAAGTGTCCAAAATAAAAAAATCCTGTTCATGAAAATGCCTACCTTGTTTTTACCGTTCGCTGCCGCTTAAAATTACATTTTCTTACGGAGAAAAAACAGTGTTAGTTCAAAATCTTGTCCCGATTCGCCGGGGTGCTTTGCTTAATCATCTTCCTGCTGCCCCCGGTTTGCGCAGGTCGTTCCAATCCGGCATGTTTCCGCCGGGCGGCGTTTATCGAAAAAGCGAGAGAAGTCCCGCGGCTACCAGGGCAAAGAAGATGTATTTCTTCACTTTCTCTTCGGGCATGTTTTTGAGAAAGCCGGTGCCCCAGTAAGCGCCCAGCATCATTCCGGCCGCCACGGTCAGGGCAATGGGGTAGTAAACGTGTCCCAGGTAAATATGCCAGACCGATCCCGACGCGGCGGTAATCAGAATCATGAACAAGGCGGTTCCGACGGCAATTTTGGAGGGAAGCCCGATGCCCACAATCAGCACGGGGGTTTTCAAAAAGCCGCCGCCGATTCCCAGCATCCCGCTAAACAAACCGGCTACAATACCGATGGAAACCAGTGCCGGCATACTTACCAGGGTCGTTTCTCCTACTTTCTGACGCAGAAAAGGAGGGTAATGATTCATGATTTTGAATGCTCGGGCAACGTAATTGTAAGGGGAATCGTTGGGAATGTTCAGGGTAATAGTTAAATAGAGTACAATCAGAAGGAACAGAATTTTCAATCCCAGGTTGGGAATCAGGGTGGAGAGGTGGGCACCCGCCGTGACGCCGGCAATGGAACCGATTTCCATGACCAGACCAATCCGGAAGTTCACGTACCCCCGGTGAAAATTTCGCAGGGTGGCCACCGCCGTGTACGGCACCATGGCCAGCAGCATGGTGCCGGCAACGTATTTCACCGGCAGGCCGAAAATTAAAATAATGAGCGGAATGAGGAGTAGTCCGCCGCCCAGACCCACCATGGCGCTGGCGGTCGAGGTGAAAATTGCCAGAATGAAAATTAAACCGTAACTCAGTAGCTCGTGCATTTTTTACCAGATCTCCCGGGACGTTATTTCTGACCGTAGCGGGAATATTAAGTGCCGGTCGGAATTTGCTCCAGTGCCGCTTGCAAATCGTGAATGAGGTCGTCGGCTTTCTCAATTCCCACCGAGAGCCGCAGCAGGCCGTCGGCAATGCCAAGGGCTGCCCGTTCTTGCGGTGTCAGGTACACATGCGAGGTAGAAGCCGGGTGGGAAATTAGACTGCTAACGTCTCCCAGACTCCCCGTAAAGCGAATGATTTCCAGATGCTGCATGACCTGTTTGGCGGCGGCAAAACCCCCTTTCACTTCGAACGAGAGCATCCCGCTGTAACCGTTGAATTGCCGTCGGTTAAAGTCGAACTGGGGGTTGGAAGGTAATCCTGCGTAATTGACCTTTCCAACGTTGGGATGCGTTTCCAGAAAATGGGCGATTTTCAAGGCATTGCTGCTCTGGCGTTCCAGGCGCAGGGGCAGGGTACGGAGTCCGCGAAGCAGCAACCAGGCCACGAAAGGCGAGATGATGCCTCCGTAGTATTTCATAATGGGACGAATGATTTCAATCTCTTCCCGGGAAGCGGCCACCACTCCTCCGGTCAAATCGGAGTGCCCGCCCAGGTATTTGGTGGCGCTGTGAATGACTACGTCCGCCCCAGCATCCAGCGGACGGAAAATGGGCGGTGGGGTAAAGGTGTTGTCCACCACCAGTTTACAGTGGTGCTGGTGGGCAATAACCGCCCATTTGAAAATGTCGCTGCTAACCAGGGTCGGATTGGCCAGCGGTTCGGTGTAAAGCAGGCGGGTGTTGGGGCGAATGCTCTCGACCAGCCCGTCCAGATCGGTGGGATCGACAAACGTTACCTCGATTCCCTGCCGGCTGAGCTGCTCTTTAAAGAGGTGGTAGGTGCCGCCGTAAATCAGAGAGGAAGCCACCAGATGATCGCCGGTCCGGCAGTAAGCCATCACCACGGCGGCAATGGCCGCCAAGCCGGAAGAGAAACTCAACGCCGCGTCCCCGTTTTCCAGATCGCTCACCGCTTCGTTTAGAGCGTCCACGGTGGGATTGCTGTAGCGACTGTAAATGTACCCCTCTTTTTTTCCCAGAAGAATTTCCGTACCGCTTTCTACATCTTCGTAGAGGAAGTTAGTGCTCTGGAAAATGGGAGGATTCAGAGTCTGCAATCCGGAAAGGTCCCGGGCGGTCCCGGTGTGCACCATGCGGGTGTGGATGTCCCAGGCAAAGGTTTTTTTCACAATGGGCTCCTTTTCGCTAATAAACGTTAACACGTTTCAAAAGATTCCCTCCGCAGCACCCCCGGGCGGACGGAATCGCAGCATTGCCAATCAGTCCTGGTAAAGAAAATCGATTAAATGCTTGTAGCGTTTTTCCACCACATTCCGTTTTATTTTTAAGCTGGGGGTGAGTTCTCCTTTCTCCACGGAAAGGGGCTCGGGCAGTAGCACAAACTTTTTTACCTTCTCGAAACGGGCAAAATCCGCCTGCAAGCGCTCAATTTCTGCTGCAATAAGTTGCTGGATACGTTCGTGTTGTACCAGTTGTTCCTGCGTCAGTTCGGGAAGTCCGTTTTCCCGGGCCCACTGGCGCAGGGTTTCGTAGTCCGGTACAATCACCGCACTGATGAACTTGCGCCGGTCGCCAACCAGACAGACGTCTTCGATGTAACGGCTCTGTTTCAACGCATGTTCAATAGGAGCCGGGGCAACATTTTTCCCCCCGGCGGTAACTAAAATGTTCTTTTTGCGGTCGGTAATGTAAAGGAACTGTTCATCGTCCAGGTAACCAATGTCGCCGGTGTGCAACCAGCCGTCCGGGTCTATGACCTCCCTGGTAAGCTCGGGCTTGTTGTAGTACCCTTTCATCAGCGTTTCGCCGCGCACCAGAATTTCTCCGTCTTCCGCGATTTTCAGTTCCACTCCGGGAATCGGTTTGCCGCAGGAGCCGTAATGAATTTTGCCCGGAGGGGTCAGGGTAATGATTAAGTGGGTTTCGGTCATCCCGTAACCCTCAATTATGGGCAGTCCCATCGCTTCGAAAAATTTCAGAGTTTGCACCGGCAAAGGGGCGCCGCCGGAAATAGGGCAGCGAAAACGCCCGCCTAAACGTTGCTTGATTTTCTGAAAAACCAGCCGATCGGCCAGCCGATATTTAAACCTTGTCCAGCCATCCAGTTTGTGGTCGTGTTTCCTGGCGTGGTAGGTTTGTCCGGTTTTCAAGGCCCAGTAAAACAGTTTTTGTTTCACCGCCGAACCGGATTCTACCTGGTCGATGACCCGGGTGCTGATTTTTTCGTAGAGCCGCGGCACACTGACCATTACGGTGGGACGTACCAGTTGAATATCGTCGATGACGGTGTCCAGACTTTCGGCGTAACCGATGGTGCACCCCCGGTACATGGCGCACCAGTGCCCGGCCAGCCGCTCGTACAGGTGACTCAATGGCAAAAAAGAGAGAAAGACGTCCTCGGGAAAAAGGTTGAGCACCTTCTCGCTGTTCACAATGTCGGCCACGAAACCGCGGTGGTGCAACATCACGCCTTTGGGATTTCCGGTGGTGCCGGAGGTGTAAACCAGGCTGCAGGTTTCGGTCGGGTCAATGGCTTCCACGCTTTGCAAGAAAAAACCCGGGTGTTCCCGGCGGTGGGTCTCTCCGCTGGAAAGAAGTTCCTGGAAGGACACAACTGTTTCCCCGGCCTCCGGAAGTGCCCCGTACGAGAAAACAAATTCCAGACTCGGCACGTCTTTGCGAATTTGGGCGATTTTCTGGTACTGTTGCGGGCTGTCCACAAAAATAGCCCGAACTCCGGCGTCGTTTAATATGTAGGCGATCTGGTTGGGCGGAAGGGTCTGGTAAATCGGAACCGTGACTCCCCGGAGAGCGAAAATGGCAAAATCCGTCTGCGGCCACTCCGGGCGATTGTCGGAAAGAATGGCAATCCGGTCTCCCGGTCGCAGGCCCACGGTCGCCAAGCCATGGGTCAAGGTTTCTACCGCTTCGCCAAAATCGCGGTAACTAATGGGGGTGTACTGACCGTCTTTTTTGTGCAGAATGATGGGTTTGTCGCCAAATTGTTTGATGCTTGCCAGAAGAATGTGGACCACACTTTTAAACATGTTGCCTCCTCTCTTGAAAAATCATCTCAATTTAACAGCTAATATCCGCTTTTCCAATACGGTAATTCTTCCCCGGGGGAATTCCGAAAAGAAAGTGTGAAAATAAAAGGAAAATTTTGTAATTTTTAACGTTCAAATCAGTTGGCCGAAACAGGGTAAATTTCGGGAGGAGGGACCAATGGAATCGCTGTTGATGCCCAATTCCGGGGTGTTTACCTGGGTGGTTTTACCGATCCTTATTTTTTCCGCCCGGGTGGTGGACGTGTCCTTCGGAACGTTGCGGATTATTTTTCTTTCCCGCGGCAACAAGGTGATTGCGCCGGTGCTGGGATTTTTCGAAATACTCATCTGGCTCATGGCGATCGGGCAGATTTTTCGCAACCTGAATAATTTTATGTGCTACATTGCCTATGCCGGAGGATTTGCCACCGGTAATTACGTGGGCATTTTAATCGAGAACAAAATGGCCCTGGGCATGCAGGTAGTGCGGGTGATTACCAGCCGGAATGCCGATAAGCTGATCGAGATGTTGCGGAGCAATGGGTTCGGCCTGACCTGTGTGGATGGTCAGGGAGCTCTGGGGCCGGTGAAAGTGTTGTTCACCTTAATCCGACGCCGCGATCTCCCTCGCATCATTTCCCTGATTCACGAATACAATCCCAAGGCCTTCTTCTCGGTAGAGGACGTCCGGATGGCCGAAGCCGGGGTCTTTCCCATGTCGCCTTACCAGCAACGGGCTTTGTGGGATTGGCTGCGGATGCGCCGGAAGGGGAAATGAGTCCGGCGGGGCTGAGAAGCGGATTCTCCGAAAGAATTGGTTTTTCCATTTTTGCAAATTGTTTTAATTACCGGAAATTGTTATATTTTGGAAATTTAAGAAAACGAAAATCGAAGCTTGTTTTGAGGAGGTTGAATGAACATTCAAATGGTCGATGTGCGGCGTCAGTACCAGAAATACAAAGAAGAAATTGACCGGGCGGTGCTGCGTGTGATGGAGTCGGGCCAGTTTATTAACGGGCCGGATGTGTGGGGATTTGCCGAGGATATTCAGCGGTATCTGGGAATAAAACATGCCATTCCCTGCGCCAGCGGTACCGATGCGCTGCAACTGGCGCTGATGGCGCTGGAAGTGGGGCCCGGTGACGAAGTGATTACCACCCCGTTTACTTTTGTAGCAACGGCCGAGACGATCGCCTTGTTGGGAGCCCGACCGGTTTACGTGGACATCGATCCGCAGACTTACAACCTGGATGCCGCCCGGCTGGAAGAGGCTATTTCTTCCCGGACGAAAGCGATTATTCCGGTACATTTGTACGGACAGGCGGCGGACATGGATGCCATTCTGGAAGTGGCCCGCCGGCACAACCTGCCGGTCATTGAAGATGCGGCTCAGGCACTGGGCGGGCACTACAAAGACAAGCCCCTTTGTACCCTGGGCGATCTGGCCTGTATTTCATTCTTCCCCAGTAAAAATCTGGGAGCCTTTGGAGATGCCGGAATGGTGACCACCAACAATGATGCGCTGGCCGAGAAGGTCCGCATGATTGCCAATCACGGTTCCCGGGTGCGTTACCGGCACGAAATTCTGGGGGTGAATAGCCGTCTGGATACCATTCAGGCGGCGGTGTTGCGGGTGAAGTTGAAACATCTCGATGAGTGGAACAACCAGCGCCGCCGTTGTGCCCACTACTATTCTGCCGGTTTGAAAGATCTGGAGGTGGTTACCCCGGTGGAGGCTGACTACGCCCGCCACATTTACCACCAGTACACTGTGCAGGTGGAAAACCGCGATGCGTTGCAAAAACATCTGCAGGAAGCCGGAATTCCCTCGGCCATTCACTATCCCATCCCCCTGCACCTGCAACCGGCTTTTCGGGATTCTTACGGCTACCGGGAGGGCGATTTCCCCATTGCAGAGCGCAGCGCGGCGCGGGTTATTTCCTTGCCCATGCATCCGGATTTGACCCGGCAAGAGCAGGATTACATCCTCGAAGCGATTCACAAATTTTACCATTAAAGGAATTGGACAAGAAGGAGAAAAAATGCTTGACCTCAAATTCATTCGCGAAAATCCCGACCTGGTGAAACGCGGCATTAAAAATAAAGGCGAGAGTGCAGATATTGACCTGATTCTGGAGCTGGACAAGAAACGGCGCGAAATTTTACGCCGGGTGGAACAACTGAAACACGAACGTAATCAAGCTTCCCAGCAGGTGAGTGCTTTGAAAAAAGCGGGCAAACCGGCCGACGAGGTGATTCAGAAAACCCGGGAGTTGAGTCAGGAAATTAAATCGCTGGACGAGCAATTGAAGGAAGTGGAGGAGCAGCTGGCCCAAGAACTGGATCGGGTGCCCAACATTCCCCATCCCTCGGTGCCGGTAGGGAAAGACGAGCGCGACAATGTGGTAATCCAGGCCTGGGGGAAAATGCCGGAGTTCGATTTCGAGATTTCCGATCACCTGGAAATCGGGCAACGGCTGGATATTTTCGACTTTCCCCGGGGCGGAAAAATTACCGGGCGGGGTTTCCCGGTGTACAAAGGGAAAGGTGCCCAGCTGGAACGCGCTTTAATCAATTTCATGCTCGATGTGCACATCAAAGAACACGGTTACACCGAGATTTTTCCACCTTTTTTGGTAAACCGCGCCAGCATGCGAGGTACCGGTCAGCTTCCCAAGCTGGAAGAAGACATGTATTTAACGGAAAAAGACGACCTGTTTCTGATTCCCACCGCGGAAGTGCCGGTGACCAATTTGCACCGGGATGAAGTGCTGAGCGGCGAACAGTTGCCGATTAAGTACTGCGCCTACACGGCGTGCTTCCGGCGCGAAGCCGGTTCCTGGGGGAAGGACACCCGGGGATTTCTCCGGCTTCATCAGTTCAATAAAGTGGAACTGGTCAAAATTGTGCCCCCGGAAAATTCCTACCAGGAGCTGGAACTCTTGCTGAAAGATGCCACCCACATCCTGGAAATGTTGGGAATACCATTCCGGGTGGTGGAATTGTGCACCGGCGACTTAAGTTTTGCCGCCGCCAAATGCTACGATATTGAAGTGTGGGCGCCGGCGGAGCAGAAATGGTTGGAAGTAAGTAGCTGCAGCAATTTCGAAGATTTCCAGGCCCGGCGGATGAACCTGCGCTACCGTCCGACCTCAACCTCCAAGCCCATTTTCCCGCATACCCTGAACGGGTCCGGCCTGGCAACCCCCCGCTTGATGGTGGCCTTGCTGGAAAATTTCCAGACCGACGAGGGATCTGTAATCGTACCGGAACCGCTCCGTCCGTACACCGGTTTTTCGATCATTAAGCGAGAGCATTACGCATGATGTTGCGACAAATTGTTTTTATTCCGGTCGTCATTCTGGACACCATTGTACACTCCTTTCTTTCTATCCTGGTGGGGATATTCAAACCATATTCCCGCCTGAATACCATCATTATTCGTAACTGGGCCAGGATTATTCTCTGGACGGCTGGCGTGAAGTGGGAGGTGGAAGGGCTGGAGAATATTGAACCGGACCAGCCTTACATTATTACCAGCAACCACCAGAGCCACATGGACATTCCCATTCTGGTGGCGGCGTTGCCGGTGCCGTTGCGTATTATTGCGAAAAAGGAACTGTTTAAAATTCCTATTTTTGGATGGGGAATGAAGCGGGCCGGCATGCTGTCCATCGATCGGAGCAACCGTGCCGCCGCCATGCACACCCTCCAGGAAGCGGAGAAAATCATTCGCCGCGAGAAGCTCTCCATTCTTATTTTTCCGGAGGGAACCCGCAGCGCCGACGGAGCCATTCACCCCTTCAAATCCGGTTTCATCATGCTGGCCATCAACACTCATCTGCCGGTGCTTCCGGTTACGTTAAGCGGTTCCCGAAAAATTCTTCCCCGGGGAAAATTCTTGGCTCGCTCTGGAAAGGTAAAAATACACATTCATCCTCCCATTCCGACCGACAATCTGGAAATGAAAGACCGCAAAACCCTTACTGCCCGGGTCGAAAAAATTATTAGAGAGACCTTTCAGAGCAATTTTTAAGACAGGTAATTTGTATTACCTCCTGTAAGAGATTCACCTGCAGATTTTGCTACAGATTAAAACCGTTCGAACGATAATAAAATAACAGCTTTGGATACAGGGACGTAACAGAAAGGTCAGGAAGATGGTAAAGAAACTTTACGAAAGTTTGAAACACTGGTACCAGTGGAGGGATGTTGTAACCATTGAAGTCAGCGAGATTACTTACCGAAGTCATCGAGCCATCCTGACGGAATGGAACGATCAGAATGCCTGGTTGCCGCGGCAGCAGGTTAGAATCGAGCAAAGAAACGGCAAGTATTTGCTGACACTTCCCCGCAAACTATTCTCCCGCAAATTTGGAAAAGCCTGGGTCT
>JAJRXE010000047.1 GCA_024276455.1 Calditrichota bacterium | reverse complement strand
TCCAGAGCCCGGTGCTCACCACTCGTTGGCTCCCGAAACTGTAATCCAGGTGGAGATGGAAAACCAACACATTAATTCCCGCGCCCACGGTCATCTGAAATTTGTTCTTTCCCTTCAACGTCACGTCAATGCCTTCCGTAATTCCCTGGTCCGAATAGGTGTATTGGATGTTGGCGGTGGTCCAGCCGTAAGACACGCCTCCGTAAAAATCGAAGAATGCCAGGCTTTTGCCAACCTCGGCGTGCACGACCGACGAATTGGTTTTAACGATGTCCCCAATGTGAAAACGGTGGTAGAAATAACCGACCGCAATATCTACCGGACTGTTGGGGATGTACTGGCTGATGCTGTGCCGGGCTCCCAGGCCCAGCAACGCCACCGTTCCCAGGTCTTCGCTAACGTTCTGCGAAAAATACCGAAAGCTCACCTCGGTACCGTAAAATCCGCCCACCGTAATCATGGGGGTGCTGACACTGAAGGATTTTAAATTGTAACCGTCCGGGAATTGGAACTGGGTCCCTCCGGTGCCTTCCACAATGGCTCCCTCTTTACCCACAATGGTGGCGGTCTCCACTTCCTGGGGGGGATAGAAATGTTCCTCGGTTTTGGCATTGAAGGTTCGTTGATTGTCGGAAAAGAAGGCAACCATGCCGTTTAAACTAATAAAAATGTGGATCTTGTTTTTGTCGATTTTGGCATTGCGGTAAATGCTGGTGTTCAGATCGGCCCCAAATGCGGTGATGAGCGGTTCCACATATTTTTTGGCGTTTTCGCCGGTGTAACGCTCGATTAAGGATTCAAATTGGGCAAAGGCTGGGTGACAGAAAAAAAGAATGGAAAAGAACAAAAAGGTGAAATTCACCTTGGCGGAGAAGCGCATTCACACCTCCATCTACACTAAGATTGAACGGGTTTTTCTCAACTCCCATTAGATGTTTAAAATTAAACGGGGCAGGATAAAAATAAAAATGAAAAATAAAATTAAAAACCCGATCAACAAAATTTTGCTTTTAAGGCTAAACATTGTTCTCATCCAATTTATTGTTTTCAAAAATGTCTGGAAAATAATTCAAAAATGGTGTGACGGCGGTCAAATTCAGGGTGGTTTTTTTGAATGGCCGGTAATTGATTTGTCCGGGGAAAAGAAAAAAGCGAGAAAAGGATTTTGAATTGGAAAGGAATGAGTTAATTTATTTTACAAAACAGAGGGTGAGAAGATGGGGAAGAGTGGAAAAGAACCGCTGGTTTACCTGGCGGGGGCGGTTGAGAACGCGCCCGATTCCGGAAAAAAGTGGCGAGAGGAACTCTCCCGTTTTCTGACCGGAGAACTGGGACACCGGGTCTTTAATCCCTGCCTGGAAGAGAACCATGTGCTGACACCGGAAGAATTCCGCCATTTTCGGGAATGGAAGCGCGATAATTTACCCCGTTTCCGTCAGGTGGTGCACAAAATTATTCACACCGATCTCACTACCCTGATCGAGCGGGTTGATTACATCATTTGCCTCTGGGATCAATACGTGTTAAACGGAGGGGGGACGCAGGGGGAATTGACCATGGCGTTCTGGCACCGGATTCCGGTGTACATGGTTACCACCATTCCGCTGGAGCAAATGAGCAGCTGGATAATTGGGTGTACCACCGAAATTTTCCCCGATTTTGAACAGCTGAAAGCCCATTTGCGCCAAATTTACCGCCCGGAATCGGGAGGAGGAATCAGGCAGTGAAATACGTGTATTTGCACGGTTTTCTTTCCGGGCCGAATTCCCAGAAGGGGCGTTTCCTGGAGGCCCGGTTTCGGGAAAAAGGGATCGAATTGCTGCGGCCGGACCTGAACAGCGGCGATTTCGAACATTTGACCATTAGCCGCCAGATGGCCGTGGTACAGGAGGTGTTGGACGCTGCAGGTGAGGAACAGGTTGTTTTGCTGGGTTCCAGTCTGGGTGGATTGTTAGCCCTGCTGGCCGCCGAGAAGAATCCCCGGGTGCGCCGGCTGGTGCTTCTGGCGCCTGCGTTCCGCTTTGTGGAACGCCATCTGACCCGTTTCACCACCCGGGAAATGGAACGCTGGAAAAAAGAGGGTTTTCTGGAATTGTACCATTTCCATTATCAGGAGTACCGAAAATTGAGTTACGCTCTGGTGGAGGATGCCCAGAAATACCGCGATCTGAATTTTACCCGTCAGCTCCCGGTGGTTATTTTCCATGGTCTGCGGGACGAATCAGTGCCCTACCTGTTGAGTGTGGAATACCTGCAACACCATCCCATGGCCGATCTCATTCTGCTCCCCAGCGACCACAGTCTTCTGGACAAGCTGGAGGTAATATGGGATTACCTCTGCGCGTTTCTGCATATTTGATTTCTTCGGCAAATCCCATTGAAAAGGGAAGGCGGGAAGGAGAAAATCGGAAGGGAAACTGGCGGTGGATTTTCCGCCTGGCAACCGCAGTTGCTTGGTTTAAAGGGGACGTACATTAACCGCCCGATCGCCCTTTAATTCCCGTTTCAGGTCAAAACCCACCAGGTCTCCTTCCTTGAGGCGGGCTTTACGGAATTTCGGGTGCAAGTCGGAAAAATTGAAGTACACCTCGTCCTCATCTTCCGTTACAATGAAACCGTACCCCTTCAGGTAATCCACCATCTTGACCACACCTTTAACCATGACCCACCTCCTCTTCATTTTCAGCAAATTTAGGTTAATCGGCGAAGAAAAGGCAAGCTTTTCCGGAAAAATTTTTTCCGGGCGCTACGAATGTCAAGCCGGAAACGTTTCCGGGTGACGCTGGCGCTGGATTTCGTAAAAAATAATGCCCGCTGCCACCGATGCATTGAGCGATTCGGTTTTACCTGCCAGCGGAATACGAAACTGTTCGTCGCAGCTCTGTTGCAACAGGGCGCAAACCCCTTTGCCTTCGCTGCCGATAATGACCGCCAGCGGCACCTGTAAATCCAGCGCGGCGAGTGTTTTTTCGGCGTGGCTGGAGGAGGCGTACACCCAGAGTCCGCAATCTTTTAAATAGCGAACCGCCCGGGTTAAATTGTTCACCTTGCAGATGTTGAGGTGGAAGACTGCGCCGGCAGAGGCTTTGACTACCGTGTCGGTGATGGGAACGCTGTCCCGCAGGTCGAAAATCAGCCCGTGCATGCCCAGGGCCTCAGCGGAACGAATGATGGCCCCCAGATTGTGGGGGTCTTGAATACGGTCTGCCACCACCAGAGCGGGCGTTTCTCCCTGCCGTTGAATGTGTTCGACCAGGTCTTCCAGACCCAGGTAATTTACCGGCGCCACCAGGGCAGCCACTCCCTGGTGATTGCCCGAGCCGCACAATTGCTGCAGCTTGCGCCGGTCTGCCCGCACTACCGGAATACTCATCTGCCGGGCCAGCCGGTAAAGCCGCTTGATGACCTCGCCGTGGGCCGAGTTCAACAGGTAAATCTTGTCGATGGTCTGGTCGCTTTCCAGCGCTTCCAGCACCGGGTTGCGTCCGAAAATAACCGGCATGGTCAATCCTCGCTTTCTCGGTCACAATATAATCAGAAAAGCGCGCTAAAGAAACGAGAAATTTTCGGGGTATGGAAGAGGGCCACCGATCGTCGAAATTCCCGGCGGATTTCCCTTCCGGGTACCGCCGCAAAGGGGAGGAACTCTTTCTCTCCGTTTGGAAAAGCTGACCAATGTTTTATATTTGGGTAGAGAAAAAATCGATTGAGGGGACGGAACGCCTATGCGTAAACCATCAGGTCTTCCCCGGCAGGTGCAGCGGTCTGTTCAGAGCGGCGGTAAACAGATCACACTTCGGCACATTTTCCGCTTCGGATTGGCCACCCTGGGATTCACTCTTTTAGGCGTGGCGTTGTTTGTGGGATTCAGTAATTATTTCCTCAATCAGCGGGTGCAGGCGGAGGTGCGAAAGATTCGCAAGCTTGCCCGGGAGTATCCGGCGCTCAATTATCTTCCCGAGATGAATCGGGGATTACCGGTACCTCTGCAGCGTTATTTTCGCTTTGTGCAGCAAGATTCCTTTCCGCGGAGCAATGTGGTGGAAATTGACTTCCGGGGGGAACGGGAAAAATCCCCCCGGCGGGAGGTCTGGCAGACGGAAGGGACGATTTACTGTGTGACCACCCGACCGGTATTTCTCAGCTTTGCCACTTTGAAAAAGGGCCCCCTGTACTGGGCAAAATCCCGTCAGCGCTATTGGTT
Organism: Calditrichota bacterium; assembly: GCA_024276455.1. Lineage (GTDB taxonomy): Bacteria > Calditrichota > Calditrichia > RBG-13-44-9 > RBG-13-44-9 > JAJRXE01. Next base: position 25,201 of record JAJRXE010000047.1, on the reverse strand, counting down.
GGGGGAGGGGATTTCGGCAGAAAAATTGTTTGCCTCCGTGACCCTGGACGAGCAGGAAGGGACGGAAGTAAGCCGGGCCCTGCTGTTCCGTTACCTTACCCTGCTGCCGCTGTTTCCGCGGGGACTGCTGCCGGGACCGTTTCTCCGCTGGGAAGCGCGGGATTCGTTGACCTGTGTGGTCATTGCAACGGACGAATATCGGGAAGTGCACGCCCGGGTGCGGGTCGATGCCGCCGGACGAATCAGCGAAATTTCCGGACCGGCGGGCCCGGGCGGGCAAGGCACGACCTGGACCGTCCGCTATCGCGACTACCGGTTGCAGAATGGGCATCGAGTACCAACCCGGGTGGAGGCGGAGACGAAGCGAGCAGACGGCGGTGTGGTCCGGCTCCGTTTCCGAGTGGAACGCATTCGGTACGGATGGTCGGGAGAGTAATGGCTTTCCGAGAGGGGAGAGCCATTTTCCGCGGGAGGAGGCGACTGTTCGACCACGAACGTTTAACTCCCGGAAAGGTGGGAGAGCGTCCCACCTTTCTTTTCGGTTCGGATAAAAACGAGGAGAAAAGATATGAAGGTTGCCGTCGCGCAAATGAACTGTCGGCCGGGGAATCTGGAGGCCAATTTTGCGTCCATCCGTGAGCAAACCCGCTGGGCGGCGGAGCAGGACTGTGATGTAATTGTATTCCCGGAAATGGCCGACACCGGCTACGAAATGCAGGCCATTCGCGAAAAGAGCAGCGGATTGGAGGAAGCTTCGTTCCGTGCCATGGCGGAAATTGCCCGTCAGCAGCACATTCATCTAATCGTGGGATTGGGAGAGCGGGAGGGCGAACGGATTTACAATTCTCTGGCCGTGTTTGATCCTGGCGGAGAACTAATCGCCAAATATCGCAAAGTGCATCTGGCCGATTACCCCCCGCTGAATGAGGGGGCGGTGATTACCCCCGGCGATGCGCGGGTGGGGGTGGAAATCGCTGGGATGACCTGGGGATTAATGATCTGCTACGATTTGCGCTTTCCGGAAATGAGTCGCAGCCTGGCCCTGGATGGGGCGGAGGTGCTGGTGTATTCGGCCGCCTGGCCTTTTCCGCGTCTGCGGCACTGGGAAATTTTACTGCGCGCCCGAGCCATCGAAAATCAGGCCTACGTGGTGGCGGCGAATCACACCGGAAAAGAAGGCGAGGTGATTTTTTGCGGCGCCAGTCGCATCATCGATCCGTACGGGGTAATTAAAACCGCCGCGGCGGAGAATCGAAGCGAATTGCTGATTGCCGAGATTCAACCCGAACTTTTGCAGGAAGTGCGGGAGAGAATGCCGGTGTTCCGGCACCGCAGGGAAGCAGTCTATCGAGCCCCGGGTGAGGATTAAATCCTGCCTCCCGGTTCGTGGGGGGCGCATGGAAGAAGTCGCCAAATTCCTCTCCGGTGCCCCGGGGCGATTTTGTCAACTGTCCAGCACCTGCCGGACTTTCTGGAGCAGAACCTGCGGACTGAACGGTTTTTGAATAAAATTTGTGTTGGCCTCTAACACCCCGTGGTGGACAATGGCGTTGTCGGTGTAACCGGACATGTAAAGAACCTTAATGTTCGGGCGTATTGCTTGCGCTTTTTTTACCAGATCCCGCCCGCTCAAATCCGGCATGATCACGTCGGACAGCAGTAAGTGAATCTCCCCGCTGTGTTCTTCCAGGGCCCGCAGGGCTTCCCGGGCGTGGGAGGCAATGAGCACGCAATAGCCGTTTTCCTGCAGAATCTGAATGGTCAATTCCCGCACATTTGTATCGTCCTCAACCACCAGTACGGTTTCGTTCCCCCGGTAGTTTTCCGCAGCTTCTTCCGCTCGGGTTGCTTCCGCCGCTTCCCCTTGCTGGGGAAGGTAGATTTTGAAGGTGGTGCCCTTTCCCGGTTCGCTGTACACCCAGATGTAACCGTTATTTTGCTTCACAATGCCGTACACGGTCGAGAGTCCCAGCCCGGTGCCTTTGCTACGGCCTTTGGTGGTAAAAAACGGTTCGAAAATGTGCCGCATAACCTCGGGAGTCATCCCAATGCCGGTGTCGCTGATGGCCAGCATGACGTATTTGCCCGGTTTTACCTGCGCGTGGCTGCGGATGTATTCCCGGTCGAGCACCACATTGGCGGTTTCGATGGTCAACTTGCCGCCTTTGGGCATGGCATCCCGGGCGTTGACCACAATGTTCATGATAATCTGGTCGAACTGCCCCGGATCCATCTTGACGTAACCCAGTTCGGCGTCCAGGTCGGTGAACAATTCGATGTCCTCCCCGATCAGTCGGCGCAGCATTTTCTCCAGCTCTTGAACCTGCGAATTCAGATTCAGAATGTGAGGCTGGATGATTTGTTTACGACTGAATGCCAGCAACTGGTTGGTCAGGGAGCTTGCCCGCTTGCCGGCCGAGTAAATCTGGTTAATCTCTTTGAAGAAGGGGTCTCCGGGTTGAAGACGATTCAAAATCAGATCGCAGTAGCCATTAATGACGGTAAGCAGATTGTTAAAGTCGTGTGCCACGCCGCCCGCCAGGCGTCCAATCGCTTCCATTTTCTGTGATTGTTGAATTTGCTCTTCCAGAATGCGTTCCTGGGTAATGTCTCGTTTCACGGCCGCAAAATTAATGATTTCTCCCTCGGCGTTCTTAATGGGAAAAATGGTCGCATCTTCGTAAAAAATGGAACCGTCTTTCTTTTTGTTGGTTAATACGCCGCGCCAGATCTCGCCGTGTAAAATGGTTTGCCATAGCTCGTAATAAAAATCGACGCTGTGTTTCCCACTTTTCAGAAGGCGGGGATTTTGACCCAGCACTTCCGCAGATTGATACCCGGTTACCCGGGTAAAAGCGGGATTAACGTATTCGAGATTGCCGTGAATGTCTGTGATCATAATCGCTTCCGAAGCCTGTTCGATGACCGAGGCCAGACGGGTCAGTTCCATTTCGGTTTTTCGCCGCTGGGTAATGTCCTGAATGAAAGCGGTCAGGCCGACAATCTCGCCTTCCTTCCCGCGGATGGGATTCCAGATGATTTCGTAGTAAATGTCGTATTGGGGTTTGTATTGAATTTCGGTAAAACCTTCCCCTTTCAGCACCCGGTCGAAACGGGATTTCACCTTTTTCCGAATATCAGGCTTACGAAAGGCTTCCAGAATGTTCATGCCAGTTTCAATCCGTATTCCGTGGTTCTTTTCCATTTCCAGACGGTGGGTTTCGTTAAAGGCAATGTAGCGGTATTCCCGGTCCAGGGCAAAGATGATGATTTTTTGCGGGCTATTCAGCAGCGCTTGCATAAGCAGGTTGTTTTGCTCCAGAATGAACTGGCTCCGCTTCCGTTCCGAGATGTCGCGGGCAATGCCCAGCACCAGGGTTCGACCACCGATTCGGGTGGGAAAGGTGCGAATTTCCAGAAATACTTCCTTTCCGTCCCGGCGCTGAATTTTGTACTCGTGGGGAGCGGTGCTTTCTCCCCGCACGATTTTTTCAAACTCCCGGGCGGCTGTTTCCACGTCCTGCGGAAAAAGAAGTCCCACTTCGGTGAAATGTTTACCGATTAGTTTTTCTCTTTTGTCTCCGATGAGAGTCTCGGCGGCTTTGTTTCCATCGATAAAACGTCCTTCCGCGTCGAGTAAAAAATAGGCATCGGGGGCAAATTCGAAGAGGAGGCGGAATTTCTTTTCGCTTTCTTCAATGATGCGCCGGGCCTGAATCCGGTCGGTAACGTCCAGCACCTGGGCAACCGTCTGGGGACGATTGTGCAGGTCTTGAATAACGGTGGCCCGGATTTCGACCCGTCTGGTGGTTCCGTCCGGACGGAGGATGTCGAATTCGTACTGCGGAGGCGCCGGTTTGCCCTCCTGCCGGCGCCGGTAGTAATCCGCCACCCATTGGCGCACCTCTTCGTCCAGAAATTCCCGAAAATCCTGCCCCAGCATTTAGGCAGGCGAACGCCCCAATATTCGACCCAATTGTTCGTTGGCGTAAATAATCTGGTATTCGTTGTCCACCATTAAGATTCCGGTAAAGGAGTTTTCCACGATGGATCGGAACCGCTGTTCGCTTTCGCGCAGGGCTTCTTCCATCTGACCGGTATCGCGAGTCTCGCGGACGGCTTCGATTACCCGGGTTACCTTCCCTTTGGAATCCAGCACCGGAGAGAACAACAAATCCAGGTGTTTTCGAGAGCCGTTCTGAGAGTCCAGCGTGTGAAAACAGCGCTCAGGTTTTCCGGTGCGGAAAACCTTTTTCAGCGGGCAAAGCTGGCCGGAAAAACGGCAGGGATGGCGGTAACGGTAAATAATCTGGTAACAGGTTTTACCCAGAACCTCCTCGCGCCGGCGTTTGACAACGGTAAGAAAGGTCTGGTTTACATCCAGAATTTGGTAATCCTGGTTGATGACCAGAATACTTTCTTGAATATGGTTGAAAAAATCAAAGGAAGGATCTTGAGTCATTGATTTATTTTTTCTCCTGGTTATTATTGATCTTTAAATCCCTTAAGGTGCTGCTGGCAAGGTGTAAGTTGTTAAAAATCAATAATTGTTTAATAATCGGATTTTGGAACGCACGGTTAAGCATTCTTCCAAAAACAGCGGGGTTCGCCTGGCCCGAAAGAGGGCAGTGGTTCCCGTCAACAGAGGAGTTACCTCCGGCCACCCGGAATCCAGGTTCAACCCTTTATGAAATTACTGCTGTAAACTGAATATACGAAAACAGCGTGCTGCCTGTGAATTTAATTTTTAATCGAATGAACAAATATTAGAAAGTAAAATCGCAAATGCAATGACTTTAATCCTTTTTTGGAAAGAAAGTTCCTCTGTATTGGGAGAAGCAATTCTTTTTCTTCGTTTTGGATGCGTTTCCCGGCAAAATAATGATTTGTTTCGTCGAGAAGGAATTTTAAATTAGCCTTCAGCAAAGTAAACCAACAATTCGGGAGGCCAACGTGTCCGGAAAGTACCACCGCTGGTTACTGCGGGGAATGTTTTTTTTATGGTTGGTGCTTTTGTTTTCCTGCGCGGTAAACCCTGTGACCGGAAAGCGGGAGTTCATGTTGATTAGCGAATCGGAAGAGCTCCGTTTGGGGGAACAGTCGGATGCGGAAATTATTCGAGCTTATGGACTGTATCCCGATCCGGAGCTGGAACAGTACCTCACAAATCTGGGGAAAAAGCTGGTGGCGGTATCGCATCGACCGACGTTAAAGTTCCATTTTCGCTTACTAGATTCGCCGGTGATCAATGCTTTCGCCGTGCCGGGAGGGTACGTTTACATCACCCGGGGAATTCTGGCTTATTTAAACAGCGAGGCGGAACTGGCCGGCGTAATGGGCCACGAAATCGGTCACGTGACGGCGCGTCATTCCGCTAAACAAATCACCAAAGCTCAATTGGCACAGCTGGGGTTGGGGCTGGGCTCGCTACTTTCCGACCAGTTTCGCAAGTACGCCTATTTTGCCCAGTTTGGGGTGGGAATGCTCTTTTTAAAGTTTAGTCGCGACCACGAACGCCAGTCCGACGAGTTAGGGGTGGAGTACGCCAGCAAGGTTGGCTACGATGCCCGGCAGATGGCTAATTTTTTTGTCACTTTACAACGGATGCAGCCCCGGGAGGGCGGCGGATTACCGGATTGGTTTTCCACTCATCCCAATCCGGCGAACCGGGTGGCCACGATTCGTCGGTTGGCCCGGGAATGGCAGCAAAAATTGAATCCGGCCGGTCCCTGGAAGGTGAATCGAGAGGTATATTTACGAAAAATCGACGGGCTGGTGTTTGGAGAAGATCCGCGCCAGGGATTTGTGGAAAACAATCGTTTTTACCACCCGGAAATGCGATTTCAGTTCCCGGTTCCGACCGGCTGGAACGTTCAGAACACCCCCACCCAGGTGCAAATGCAGAGTTCCGACAAAAAGGCGTTGATTGTTTTTACCCTTTCGCAGGCAAAAACGCCCACCGAAGCCGCCGAAAAATTTGTCCGGGAAACCAAAGCAGTGGTCGTGTCCACTCGCTCGGTTACGGTGCACGGCTTTCCAGCCCGGCGCCTGGAGGCCAATCTGATTTCCGAAGAGGGAACCGTGCGCATCCTATCTTATTTCATTCGCAAGGGAGAGCGGGTGTTCCTGTTTGTGGGGTTGGCGGAGGCAGAAGATTTTTCCGCTTTTTTACCTCGCTTTGAGGCAACCATGACCGGGTTTGCGGCGCTCCGCGATGCGGCCAAACTGAATATGAAACCGGATCGTCTCCGGATTAAAACTGTTCCGCGCACCGCCGCGCTGGAAACAATTTTGCGGTCGTTCGGAATAACCTCCCGCCAAGAATTGGAGCAAACGGCTTTAATAAATGGCAGGGAATTAACCGAAACCGTTCAAAAAGGCACTCTGTTAAAAGTGATCCAGAGGGGTAAATAGCGAAAAAAATATATTTAATTTGGGGATGAAGCATTGATGAAAGGGAGAAGTGCGTTTATGTTTTACGAGAAAGAATTGAAGGTGGCGATTGAGGCGGTAAAGAAAGCCGCTGTGTTGTGCGAAAAGGTGCAGCAGACGCTGGTTTCCTCCGATACGGTGGAAAAGCAAGATCGTTCTCCGGTGACCATTGCCGACCTGGGAAGTCAGGCGGTAATTTGCCGGGAATTGCAGCAGAATTTTCCGGGCGATCCGGTGGTAGGCGAAGAAGAGGCGGAGGTGTTACGTCGTAACCCGGCTCTGGCGGAAAAAGTGACTGCCCTGGTGAGGGAGCAGGTGGGTGAAATCAGTCCGGAAGAGATACTGCGTGCCATTGACCACGGCAGCGGGGAGGCGAATTTTAAACAACGTTATTGGACGCTGGATCCCATTGACGGGACTAAAGGATTTTTGCGAGGTGAGCAGTACGCCATTGCCCTGGCGCTGGTGGAAGACGGTCGGGTGGTGCTGGGTGTGCTGGGTACCCCCAACTTTTTGCTGGATGGAAAGAGGGCGGATTCCCCCAGAGGAGTGTTGTTCTGGGCAGTACAGGGGCAGGGGGCTTATCAGCAGCCGCTGGCCGGCGATGAAGCGAAACCTATTACCGTGGATGCCAATTCCGATCCGGCCCATGCCCGTTTTACCGAATCGGTGGAGAGCGGTCATGCCTCTCACGAGGAGCATCTGGAAATTTCCCGGGCGCTGGGGATTACCCAGCCGCCGTTTCGCATGGACAGTCAGGGGAAGTACGCGGCGGTGGCGCGAGGGGACGCCTCCATTTACCTGCGGCTGCCGCGCAGCCTCTCTTACCGGGAGAAAATCTGGGACCATGCCGCCGGGGTGATTGTGGTGGAGGAAGCGGGCGGCAAAGTGACCGATTTCCGGGGTAAACCGCTGGATTTTTCGCTGGGACGGAAATTAGAAAATAATATTGGGGTGCTGGTCACTAACGGCCATCTGCACGAGCCTGCCCTGGTAGCTATTCGACAGGTGGTGGGAGAGTTGTAGGCGTTCGCACGGGGAATGATGGTTCTTTTGATCCACGAATTTTCGTGAATGGCCCACGAATTTTCGTGAATGAATTCAGAATAAATCCAAGATTTCCCGTTCACCCATTCGCCCTCTCACCCCGTCTCCCCCTTGGCATGCCTGCCCATTACCTCCATTTTTACCCGCGAAACACCTGAAAACACACAGCCAAAAAAATCAGGCGTCCCGGCCGGGACGCGAGGAAAATAGACCCGGATTTCGAATCCGGGGAATCGAGGAATGAACCCAACCCAGTAGAGTCCCTTCAGGGACGACAGAATTGCGCCGGCGTGAAGCCAGCGGCTACCGAGAAAAATCCGGAAGATTTTTCCATGACGTCCAGGGAAGGGCAAATGACCAATGACCGATTGACCGAAAATCAGGGACGATTTTCACGAGCCAGCGGCTGTCTTTTCCAGATTAAATTTTAATAAAACCGGGTTTTCCACTCCCGCCCGGCGGTCGAATCCGCCGGCACAATGCGGAAAGAAATCCGTCCCAGCAACCAGCCTTCTCTGGTTTCCACATCCACCCGCCATTTCCCCGGAAAAACATGCGTTTTGTAGGTGTAGCCGCGGTAGCCCCCATCTCGCCCGCCGGTTAACTGATAACCCAATCGGTCGGTGGTACGCCAGTGGTCGGATTTAGAATCGTAGTACTGCCAGTGGTGAAAAATTTTCTTTTTCAACCAGGTGGGAGCAAACACGGAGGCAAAACAGAATACCGTATCGCCTGACTGGTACTGGAAGGGGTCAGAATCCCGCTTCCAGAATTGGTACCAGGGAGGCTGCTGGTAGCGCAAAACAAAAAAATCGCCTTCCCGGTGCACATGGTGGTAAATCCCGCCTTTTTTCAGAGAGAGGGGAACCGGTGGAATCCAGTTCATCAGGTAGAAGAAGTTGAGGAGCAGAAAAAGCGCCAGAATTAATGTTCCGGCTTTCCGGTAACTGGTTTCGTTCACCAGGCGGGTGCGACGAAACAGGTACAGCATGCCGGCCACCAATCCCACCCCCAGCATTCCGCTCAGCACAAAAGTGAACCAGTTCATTCGTTTTACAACGACGGGAACAAAAAAGATGAAAAACGAAAAGGCGGAGAAAAAATACAGTCCCACCTGCCAGAAAAGGTTGGTGAGACGCTTTTCCAAGAACTCGTTCATGACCAGGAGCAAAGCCAGAATGAGCACGAAGAGAAAACTTTTGGTAAGCGAGGCGCTCTGGAAATAGAAAACCAGATAACTGCTGAATAATCCGCCCAGGAAGAATTGAATGGCCAGAGGGTACCAATCCTGGTATTTCAGGAGCAGGGAATTTTTGATTCGCTGGTGAGAAATGAAGTTTACCAGCACCATGAAACCGCCGGCCAGCAAGAGGTAGGCCAGTAAAATAAGATTGTCCGACCAGCGGTCAATGCGGGTTAACGTCAGGGAATCCCACAAAAAGCCTCCCATAAAAGAGACCACCGGCAGGTATTTCTCGTACCGGCGGTACCTCCATTCGAGTTTTTGGCGGATGTTGTTTAAGGCATTCATGGTCCAATTGAATCAAGATAATTTACCGCGAACAGGTGCCGGTTTTAAAAGCACCTACTCGCGGTAAAGGTCAGAGTTCCAACCCGAAAGGTCCCCCTTGCACGGATCGGGCGGTAACCGATCGAGTGTTTAATTCTCTTTGTCCGGATACAGATCGTTCCACCACTGCGGCTGATCTTTTAACCACCTGTCGAACCAGGCCAGGATGGTTTTTGTCCAGAGTTTGCGGCGGTTGTAAGTAACCACCCAGTGGTTCTGATCGTTGATCTGAATATATTCCACCGGTTTGCCCAGAATCTTGAGAGCGGTGTACAGTTGGGTACTTTCTCCCGGCGGCACATTGGTATCCACGCTGCCATGAAGCAGCAACAGGGGCGTTTTAATTTTGTCTGCGTGCATTAAAGGACTTTGATTGATGTAAATGTCGGGCCGGTTCCAGGGGAAGCTATTGGCTGCCGAGCGGGCATTGTAAATGTAGCCCCAATACCCTTCGCCCCAGTAAGAAGGAATGAGACTGATCCCGGCGTGAGCCACCGAAGCGGCAAACAGGTCGGTTTTAGTGGCCAGCAGCATGGTCATGAATCCGCCGTAAGAGGCACCGATGTTTCCTACCCGTTTGCGGTCCACAAAGGGGTGAGCCGCCAGAAATTTCTTCACCCCGTCGATAATTTCGTCTGCCACAATCTTTCCCCAGTCATTCACGTGATAAGAAGAGAATGCCTGTCCGTAACCAATGGCGCCGCTGGGTTGTAGCACGTAAACCACGTAACCGTTGGCTGCCCAGAGATTTTTGGGATAACGGCCCCCAAAATCGCGGCTAACGGTGGTGGTGCCTCCGTAGTAGTACACAATGCAGGGGTAAGTTTTCTCCGGATCAAAGTCCGGCGGATAGTAGATTCGTCCTCGAATAGTGTCGCCGCGCCCGTTCACAAACGACCAGGATTCCACCTTGCCCAGCTTGAGGTGGCGAAAATCTTTTCCGCCTGGCTCAACCACCAGATGCCGGCGATTTTTCTTCAATTTTACGGCGAAAATTCGGGGCGGTACATTAGAACTGGCGCCTTCGTACACAGCTAACGGTTTCCGGTAGGCCAGGGTCATGTTTCGTACCACTTCCACCCCCAGGGGAATTAATTTAAAACGGCGGGTGGAGAGATCGAGCCGGTACAGATGCCGGTAGGCGCCGTCTTCGGTGGTTAAATAAACCTCCCGGGGATTGCGGTTGGTAAAAATTGAACGAACAGAAGGATTGAACTTCCGGGTCAGACATTCCGCTTTTCTGGTTTCCGGATCGAAAAGATAGAGTTGGTGATCATATTCGTTGGGAATTTTCCCTTCCGGGACGTTCCAGCCCAGCTTCCCGAACATGGAGGGTCCGCCAACGAGCAGAATGTGTTTTCCGTCCGGTGCCCAGCGGGCGCTGTTGAACCAGTGGCCGTTCCAAAGGCTGTCCACGGCGAGGGTTTGCAGATCCAGGCGGAAGAGAAAGTGCCGCACGTAGGGACGGACGGTGGGTTCGTCCACCTCTTCGCTGAAAAGTAAATAGCGACCGTCCGGGCTGATGGCTTGCAGACTGGTGGTGAGTTTTCCGGCCGTCAAGCGGCGGGTGGTACCTTCCGGAAGATTGACCTGGTAAAGGAAGGAGCGGTTGCGCCAGCGAGGTTGCCGGTCGGAAAGGGATTTCCAGCGTTTCAAACCGGTTTTGTTTTTGGGGGCGGTCTTTTGAACGGAGTAAACCAGGAACGTACCGTCTGGCGACCAGGTGTAGTGCTGCAGGTTCGCCACGTCTTTAAGCAGCAGCCGGTTGGTGCCGGCGTCCAGGTCCACAATCCAGAGGGAAATTTTGTTCTTTTTCCCGGTGGTGTACGCAAAGCGGTGCCCGATTGGGGCCCAGCGGACGGCAGAAATGGCGGTGCCACCCCGGTAAGTTTCCACCAGACTCCCGTCTTTGACCCGGCGGATTTCGATCCAGCGTTCCTTGCTGTCGCTGGGCGGTTGGCTTTTGGTCAACGAAATGGCCACCAGCTCTCCGTCCGGGGAAACGGACAACCGGGTGACTTCCGGGGTGTCCAGCAGCAACGACACCGACATGATCCGGGTAGGGGAGAGGTCTGTCTTCAAATCGGACGCCGTAAAAGGACTGTCCACCGTTACCGTGGCTTGAATCGTCCAGGGCGATTCCGCTCCGGCCGGGCGAAGCGCTTTTAGCAGCAACAAATGCTTGCCGGTCTCCAGCTTTAATTTTCCAACCGCTCGTCCGTTTTTCGAAGTTCCGTTCTGGTTCCGGGAAGCGGATTTTTTGCTCCCCACCGATTTACCGTCCAGAAATATCTGTACCAGGAAAGGGGTTTCCACGGTGACCCGGGCTTTCAGCCAGCGATCGCTTTGCAGATAAGCCGCCAGGTACACCACTTCGTTGCTTTCCCCCGGTGCTTCGAGGGTGATTGTTCCGCTGCTGTCGGCGGACAACGTTTCCCACCGGAGCGTATGGGCGGCATCCCAGACGAACTGTTGGCCGGACTCCGGCCACCAGTCTTTTTTGTCCACAAATTGAAAATCCAGCAAATCTTTTACTTTAATGGGAGGACTGTTCTCGGCCGCAAAAGCCGGCAGCACTTCCGGAACCGGCCCCAACTTTAGCCAGGACTGAATCGGAAGGGAGGATGAATTTGCTGAAATGGCCGGGAGGGTGAATGCTAACAGGAAAAGAATGAGAGAAAAAACAAAAATACGCCCTTTCATGATAACTCCTTTAGAAAATCGCTTCAAAAATTTTTTCGTACAGGTAATTAAACAATTATTGATCGGGAAAATTGTGGTTCAATGTTAAAAGGAAAAAATAGGTGCCACCCTGGCGGTAGGCTTCCAGGTAAACCGGCTCAGTGGAGTTTGAAAGTTGCTGGTACCGTTCTTTGAAGGCAAGCAGGTCTTTTACCGGGGTGCCGTTGATTTTGCGGATGATGTCGCCGACGCGTAATCCGGCAATGTCGGCCGGTTCGCCCCGTTTAATGGCCGAGACGTACACCCCATGGGGATCGGGGACGCCGGTGAAACGAAAAATTTGCTTGCTGATGTTTTTTACCACCACGCCCCATTGTCGGCATTCAAATTCCGGAAAACGGCGGAACGGTTCCGGTTGAGGGCGCAGGGAAAAGCGGAGCGTCTTGCCCTGCCGCCAGATGGTAAGGTTGACCGGAGACCCGATCGGAAGGTCGGCAACGATTTTGCGCACCGTCGGCAGGTCTTCCTCAAAATCGGCATTCACCGGCCGATCGTTGATCCGCTGCAACACATCGCCGGGTAAAATTCCGGCCTTGCGGGCGGGGGAAAATGGTTCCACATTGGCAATCAGCACCCCCTGAAACCGGTCCAGTCCCAGATATTCTCGCAGCGGCTTAATGGGATGAAAATTCAGACCCAACCAGCTTCGTTCCAGCGGGGTACCGTGAATAAATTTCTCGGCAATTTCTCTGGCCAGATTAATGGGGATGGCGAAACCGAGGTTCTCGGCCAGAAAGATTCCCCGGGCATTAATCCCCACCACTTCGCCCTCCAGATTAATCAGAGGACCACCGCTGTTGCCGGGATTAATGGCGGCGTCGGTTTGAATCCACAAATTGTAAGGCGAAACCATGTCGCCGCTGTCTTCGAAATAACGGTTGATGGAGCTAATCACCCCCATGCTCACGGATTGGGAAAATCCCAGCGGACTGCCCAGCGCCAGCACAATTTCTCCCACCTGCAGACTATCGGAATTTCCCAGACGGGCGTAGGGAAGGGTGTCCGGGGCAACCTTGGCCGGATCCATTTTCAGCACCGCAATGTCTGTCTCGGGATCGGTGCCCACAATTTCCGCCGTAACCCGTTTGCGGTTAAAAAGGGTGCACCACACTTTTTCGGCGTTTTCTACTACATGATTGTTAGTGATGATGTAACCTTCGGGAGAAATAATAATGCCGCTGCCGGTTACCAGGGTGTGCGTTTTTTCCCCGGTGCTGAAAAGGCTTTTTACCGGCTCCACATTGACCAGTGCCGGAAGTACCCGGTCGCGGGCCTGGTAAATTTGCTTTTGCAGGTCAGGTGCCTGGGCGTGCCCCCCAATGGAGATTGCCAGCACGATGGCTAAAACGAGAAGGAAAGAATTTCTTTTACTCATGGCGACTTTTGGTTAAATTTTAAATTACCACAGGCCGCTTGGCCTGTTGGTTGTTCCTTTATTCCGGAAATATAAAAATTGTGCGGTGCTATTGCTATTGATTTTCGAAGTAAGAAGAAGGAGAAGCGCGGGAAAATGGGAGATTTTGAGAATAAAAAAGCGCGGGTGGTGCTAAACAAAGCGCGGGAGCGGTCGCTGGTGAACCGGCATCCCTGGATTTTCAGTGGCGCAGTGGACCGGATTGAGGGCGAATATGAGCCGGGCGAGGTGTTGCCGGTTTACTCGGCCGAGGGGCAGTTTCTGGCCAAGGGCTTTGTGAATCCCCGCTCTCAGATTGTTGTCCGGGTGTTGTCGTTTCGAGATGAACCGGTGGACGATGCGTTTTTTCTTCAGCGCTTCCAACAGGCCGCCGATTTGCGCCGGCGCTTCATTCCGCCTCAAACCAATGCTTACCGCCTGGTGCATTCGGATGGCGATTTATTGCCCGGTTTGATTGTGGACAAATACGATCGCGCCCTGGTGGTGCAAATTTTTTCCCGGGGAATGGATCGCCTGCGTTCCCGCATTCTGGATTGGCTGCGCCAGCTTTTCGATCCGGCGGTTGTGGTGGAAAAAAGCGAAGCCCGGGTCCTGGCCGAAGAGGGACTGGAACCCCGTCGGGAGGTGCTGTTCGGGGAGTACCGTCAACCGGTACAAATATTGGAAGCCGGCATACGCTACGAAGTGGACCTTCTGGAGGGACAGAAAACCGGTTTTTTTCTGGATCAGCGGGAGAATCGCCAGCGGATTGGCGAACTGGCCGCCGGAAAACGTTTGTTGAACTGCTTCTCTTACACGGGGGGATTCAGTCTGGCCGCTGCGAAACAGGGCGCCTCCACGGTGTCGGTGGAAATCAGCGAGGCGGCTCAACAGTTGGCGCAACGTAATTTCCGGTTGAACGGTCTGGAGCTCTCCCAACATCGCTTCATTACCGCCGACGTGTTCGAGTACCTGCGAGAAATGGAGGAAGAGTTTGACGTGATTGTTCTGGATCCCCCGGCCTTTGTGAAAAAGAAAATCCACATTCAACGCGGTGCCCGAGGGTACAAAGACATCAATCGTTTGGCCATGCAAAAAATTGTACCGGGCGGCTACCTGCTCTCCTGCAGTTGCTCCCACTACATCAATTGGGATCTCTTTCAAAAAATTCTTTTTTCCGCCGCCGCCGAAAGCCAGCGCGAAGTGCAGGTGATCGGCAAATTCAGCCAGCCTCCCGATCATCCGTTTAGCATTTACCACCCCGAAGGCGAATACCTGAAATCCTTTCTCCTGAAGGTGTGGTAGCGACGAAGGTAAAGAAAATGAGAAACGATCCGCAAGTCCTAAACGTGCTCTGCGAAGGTTCCTACCACTGGTTGAACCAGGCGCTCGAAATCGGCATACTTCATCTTAATGACTTCCGAATGAGTGGTGGCGTTAAAACAAATCTCCTCGTCTTTGGACAGCGACGCATCCACGTACGTGGGTAGATTGTAAAGGTTGCCGAAAGGCGGCATGGCGCCGATCTCGCTTTGCGGGAAAAGGTTTTCGAATTCTTCCTCCGTGCTTAATTCCACATTTTTTACGTGGGCAACCTGTTTGAACAAATCCAGATTGATGCGGTGGGTGGCCGGAAGAACCGCCATCACAAAATTACCGTCCGCTTTGAGAATAACCGTCTTGGCAAACATCTGTCCCGGAACGTGACAGGCAGCCGCGATTTCTTGTGCCGTGTAAGCCTTGGAGTGGATCATGGTGACATATTTGACGTGGTTCTCGTCTAAAAAATTTTTTAAACGTTTCTTTAGCGGCATGTCACCCTCCTCGTTTTTGGTGTTCTAATAATAAAATAAAAAAATGGAAATAAAAAACAAAATCGGGCGGTCAAAAAAATAATTTTTCATTCTGTTTTTTGGAACGGTTACTCACTTTCCTTCTTCGGTGCCGCCAACGGAGTGGCAATTGGAAATCATGAGCTCCTGCAATACAGGACGCCCGAATGGAAAAGGATTTGTTAAAAGGGCAAATTCGGAGGCCAGATCCCGGAAGGAATTCCGGGGAAGCGCTTTCGAAGTCGGTTTTCAGGGAACAGGCAGGGAAATTAGAATATATTTTGCTTGACTTTTTGCGAATCAACTTTATATTTGCATGCTAATATTGGTGTAGTGTCGCCAGATTAAAAAAGTCGGGTGCAGGATTTGATTATTTTGAATTCCGGTCGATAATGTTAGACCTGTTTTTGTAACCAGCAGGATTTTAGTTGCGTCCAACAAAAAGGGGAAGAGTGGAACCCTTATTCTTGAAAAACGTTATGATGATGGAAAAACGTGGGAGGTATTGATGTTCTCGATGGAAGATTATTGGTCTCAAGATCAAGAGCATTCCTTCAAAAGCGTTGTGGATGATGAAAATACATTGAAAGACCAGGATGGCGAAGAGGCGGAAGAATTAGAAGAGGAAGTGGAGGAGCCGGAGAACCTGGAAGAGTTGGAGGAAATTGATGCCCAGTTAGAGAAGGGCGACGAGGTACTGGTGGCGGAGCTGAAAGCGGATATTTTGCCGAAATCGCGACTGGTGTTTCGCTGCCCCCGCTGCAAAAAAATTTACCTGAACGGCAAATGGGTGAAAGACACCATTACGGATCTCTACCTCATTAAAACGGAATTGGCTTATTGCAATAAGTGCCTGGGAAAAACTTTTGACAATTTCGTGGGTAGCATCGAGATTTATGACAAGAAACTCCCGGAACACAAAGACCAGATCGTTGAACTGGCTCGGCAGGTGGAGCGGGAACTGGAAGATGCGCCTCCGTTTGAAAAGATTATTCAAATCATCGAGAAGAATGACATTCTTTTTATTTTTACGAATACCACCCGTCTGGCTCGGGAAATTGGACGCCGGTTGCGACAGGAATTGCAGGGGGGCATCCAGTACGAGTGGTTCGAACGCAATCAGTATCTCCGGGTAAAATGGTACGATGAGGTGGACAACCGCAATTACTTCAAGGAGCGAATCCGGGCACTGAAGGAGCGGCGTTTCGGAATGTTTGCGTTCGAGGATGCCGAATAATCCGGCAGACAAGGTTCGGACTGTCTCCCCACGACTGGGCGCAAAGTGAATCGGGTCGGAAAAAAAGCAGGAGAATGCAAGGAATTGTCTTATTCGAAACGGAACGACTGTTCCCTTTCTGCAAAATCACTCTCTAGTTTGCCCAACAGGAGCCTGCCAGGGCTCCCGGGGCGTTGCGGCTACCTTTTCCACCAATTTACTACAACTTATCGCTGAAAAAATCTTCGCTTTTACGGGTGGCTTTGTCAATCAGGTGCGCTTTAAATTTTCCGTGCAGTTTGCTTATTTCCTGAAACGCTTTTTCCTTGTCTTCCGGTAATTGCTTGGGATGGCAGGAGTAATAGATTTTCACGAATTCCAGCGCCAATTGATTAAAATCCATTTTCCTCTCCTTATTTTTTTCCAAATTGTATTTTGGTCCAATTTCTTGATCAGGATTTGTATTCTTCCCATTTCCTTAATAAGTTAAAATATTACGGATGAATGCAAGAGGAATCAAGCACCGAGACGAAAAAATGTCGGCAATCACCGGGCTAATCATTGCAGTACTGGCGATCTCGTGGGCGTCTATTTTTATCCGCTGGTGCGGAGAGACCTCCCCGGTGGTTATTTCTTTTTACCGAATGTTCTGGAGTGCCCTGATTTTTTTGGTTTACCAGGGGATTACCGATGCTTCCAGGTTGAACTATCGGAAATTGCCTCGAAAGAATGTGGGAATAATGGTACTCTCCGGGGCTTTTTTAGCCGCCCATTTTGTGACCTGGATTTCGGGGGTTCAACTGACCAAAATTTCCCATGCCGTTCTGCTGGGTTCCACCCACCCGGTCTTTGCCCTGGGGATGTCTCCTCTCTTTCTGCGCGAGCGGGGCTCCTGGCGGACGGTGGTGGCGGCGTTGCTCACCCTGCTGGGCATCAGCCTGATTGCCGGGCAGGACTGGGGGATTGGGAGCACCGAAATGAGCGGGGATTTTTTGGCGGTGCTCAGCGCTTTGTTTGTCACTTTTTACATTTTCATCGCCCGCCATCAACGGCAGGAGATCGATTTAATTCCCTATTTGATTGCCGTGTATGCCTCGGCTGCTTTCTTCCTCCTGCTGGTGATTCTAATGCAAGGATTGCCCCTCTGGAATTATTCCTATCAGGTGCACTTAATCATGTTTTTGCTGGCGGTTGTGCCCACTGGCATTGGACATTCGTTGATTAATTGGGCGGCCCGACGGATTGAGGCGTACAAGGTGAATTTCTCCATTCTGGGAGAACCAGTATTTGCCTCCGTTCTGGCCTATTTCCTTTTCGGAGAAAAACCCTACGGATTTTTTTACCTGGGGGCACTTTTGATTGTGTTCGGGATTATTTTCTCCTTCTCTGAACGGAAAGGGGGCGAATTACCGTCTGAAATCCCGGAATGATCAGGGACATGCTATTGAAGGGACAGCCGGGATCATTGTCAAAAATCGGAGAGTAAAAAAGCAATTTTCTTTTGCAGGCCAACACGGCGGGGTGGAGGAAAACGGAGGGCAAGGATGAATTCGAGGAACCGGCCGGTTTTGTTGTTTCGATTGCAGCCAGCTAACCGCTTTAGTTTTCCGGTGGTGCTGAATCTGCTGGAACGGAGCGGCTTGGATCGTTTTTTTCGGATTGTGCTTGCGCAGGATATTGCCACCCTGCAGCACTTTGTTCGTTCGCAGGCTCCCGGAATGGTGCTTTATTCCTTCATGACGCCCCATCTGCCCGAGTTGCTTCCGGAGGTGGAATGGGTGCGAAGTCAGCGGGTGCGCCAACAGCTTTTGATGGCGGGTGGTCCGCACACCAGCGGCGATCCGCTTTCGGTGCTGAAAGCCGGATTCGATTACGCCTTCGTGGGAGCGGCCGAAAATGGTCTGGTACCGCTCCTGCAGGATTATTTGCAAGGCAAACTGCCGGAGGAGAAGACAGTTTTTTACGCTTCGGGACCGGTCCGGCTGGACGACAGTTTCCCGCTCAATCGTTATCTCAAAACATTTCCGCCTTTAGAGATTACCCGCGGTTGTCATTGGAATTGCCGCTTTTGCCAGACCGCCGGGGTTAAAGCACAGCATCGCTCGCTGGATTCAATCAAACAGTACTATCGCGAATTAAAGAAACGGAATTACCACCGCCGAATAAGTTTCATCTGCCCATCGGCTTTCGAATATGCCTCGACCACCCCCAGACAGTTGAATCCCGCCGCCGTCGAAGAACTGTTGAGCTATTGCAAGGCAGAGGGAACGATTTTCCTGGAGTACGGCATCTTTCCCTCCGAAGCCCGCCCCAATTCCTTTTCCGAAGACATGGTCGATCTGGTGGTACGCTACTGCAGCAACAAAAAGCTGACCATTGGGGCGCAGACCGGTTCCGACCGGCTGTTGCGCCGGATGCGTCGGGGGCACACGGTGGTACAGGTTGAACGCGCCTGCGAAATAACCGCCCGGAAAGGCTTGCGGCCCCTGGTGGACATTATTGTGGGGCTGCCGGAAGAAACCCCCGACGACCGGCATGAAACCCTGCGCTTTATCAAGCGCCTGGCGGTAAAATACCGGGCGCGAAATCAAATTCACTATTTCCTGCCGCTTTCCGGCACTCCCCTGCAACAGGCCGAACCGTCTCGCCTGGATTACCGCACCATCGACACGCTGCGAAAATTCCAGCAGGATGGTATTTGCACCGGCTGGTGGGAAGAAGGAA
This sequence comes from Calditrichota bacterium, assembly GCA_024276455.1. Lineage (GTDB taxonomy): Bacteria > Calditrichota > Calditrichia > RBG-13-44-9 > RBG-13-44-9 > JAJRXE01. The sequence goes on along the minus strand of JAJRXE010000047.1, from coordinate 6,245 downwards.
TTGTTCGGTCCCGTCGCATCGTGGAAATCCGCAAACGCCTGCAAGACCGTCCCCTGCAATACCGAACCGTCTCTTTCCGAGGCGATTTACCCCCTTCATTCCGGGTGCAGCCGGGCACTGCTTCTCCTTCTCTCCGGGCAGAGGTCGAGTCCTGAATTCCCGGAAAGACAAACAGGAAATCCCCGGTGAATCACTCCGGTGCAAGCCGGACTTTCCGGGTACCTTTTTGTCGGTTCCAGGATGAAAACGCGGGAAGAAACAGAGGGCGCCGGCGCGGAAAAACAGGCTTTCTCGGTGAATAACTCGTCGTTCCGGGAACAATTCGGCGGCGTTTGCGCGGTTTTTTAATTGCTTGTTAATGAACGAATAACGGGAAATTATTTTCGCAATTCGCGTTCTGCAGTCGGCAAAAAGTTAAATTATTCATTTAGATTTGGACAAAAAGTTACGATATTTATGATGATTATTTGGGGATACGCCTGAATAGCGTGTTTGGGTGTGGAAAACATCCCTGAAAAAGAGGGAGCCTATCTTATGCGCAGGCCATTAATCGTTTCTCTTCTTTGGATTTTATTTGCGAATCTCTCGCTGTTTGCCTCTGCCAATATTCGCTTCCAGCACATTACCGTGGAAGATGGACTTTCGCAAAGCAGTGTGACCTGCATTCTTCAGGATCGCAACGGATATTTGTGGTTTGGTACTCAGAATGGATTAGACCGTTACAACGGTTACGAATTTATTGTTTACAAGAACGATCCGTTCGATTCCGCCTCCTTGGGGGACAATTGGATTAAGGTGCTCTGGGAGGACGAGACGGGCGATTTGTGGATTGGCACCCACAACAGCGGACTTTTCCGATTCCACCCCAAAACAGAAACATTTACCCCGCTAAAGCACGATCCAAAGAACCCGGCCAGTCTGGCCCATAATCGCATCTGGGCGCTGTACGGAGATCGGAAAGGGAACCTCTGGGTTGGTACTTCCAACGGATTGGACCGGTTAGACCGCCGGACCCTGACCTTCGAACATATTCTGAAACAACCGAACATTCCGGAGAAATATCGTCATGTGGCTGCCAACGCTTTGTGGGAAGACCCGCAAGGTAATCTCTGGATTGGGACCTGGGGAGCAGGTTTGGCTAAATATTCGCCCGCCAGTGGCGAGATTGTTCCCATTCCGCTGGCCCGGAATGAGGGGGTGAGAATTGGAATCAATAAGGTAAAATGTATTTACCGGGACAACGACGGCGATGTCTGGGTGGGGACCTGGGGGGCCGGATTGTTCCGTCTGGATGAACAGGGGCGGGTAAGGGAACATTATGCTTTCCAGGAAAACAATCCACACTCCTTGGCGGACAATCACATCCGTACTGTTTACCAGGACCGGGAAGGCTTTATCTGGGTGGGAACTCACCACGGAGGATTAAACCGACTGGACAAAAAGAGCGGCCAATTTACCCGTTTTCAACACGATCCGCTCGATCCTTTCAGCATCAGCGATAACTGGATCGCCTCTATTTACGAAGATCCTTTTGGCAACCTCTGGGTGGGCACCGGGGCCGGGTTGAATAAATTTAATCAGCGCTCGAAAAATTTTTACCATTTCAAGCATTCTCCCCTCGACTCCAACAGTTTGAGTAGTAATTCCGTAATTTCTCTTTTGCAGGATCACCAGGGAGTCATCTGGATTGGTACCTGGGGGAAAGGTTTGAATCGCATGGTGGCCCGCTTCGATTCCAGCGGAAACATCACCGAAGTGAATTTTAAACACCTGCGGCATCAAGCCGGAAATCCCCGGGGCATTAGCGACGACATTGTCTGGACGCTTTTCGAAGACCACCGGGGAAACCTCTGGATAGGCACCTACAATGGGTTGGATCGCCTGTCTCCCGATCGGAAAAGTTTTGAGCATTATTACAATGGTCCCCGGAGCCCCTTGCGCTTGAGCCACAACAATATTTCAGCCATCTGGGAAGATCGGGCCGGAAAATTGTGGGTGGGAACCTGGGGCGGAGGATTGAATTGCCTGAATCTGGAGCGGGGCACGGTTCAATATTTCAAATTTAAACCGGACGATCCCGCTTCGTTGAGCGATAATCTGATTACCACCATCTATGAAGACCGCGAAGGACGTTTGTGGATTGGAACCGAAGGAGGCGGACTGAATCTGTTTAATCCCGGGGAGGGAAATTTCTTCCGTTACCAGTACAATCGCCTGGATTCACTGAGTTTAAGCAGCAATACCATTACCAAAATCTGGGAAGATCGGCGAGGGTACCTCTGGGTTGCCACCGGTGGAGGAGGATTGAACCGCCTGAGCTGGGACGATCCGGACCAACCGGAAAAGGTGAAGATAGTGCATTACACCGAAGCGGACGGTTTGCCCGATAATTTTGTAAACGGAATTCTGGAGGATGCTTCCGGCGATTTGTGGATTAGCACGGGCAACGGTTTAGCTCGTTTCGAAGTCGAGAAAGGTTTTTTTCAGGTGTTTACCCACAGCGATGGGTTGCAATCGAACGAGTTTTCTCAAGCCTGTGCCGCCGGACGGGACGGCTGGCTCCTCTTTGGCGGTACGAACGGTTTCACCATGTTCCAACCGCGAAAAATTAAGAAAATGCGGCCGGCGCCCCCGGTCGTGATTACCGGGTACACCCTGGTGGACCGGAAGGTAAATTTGATTGAACCTCCCCATCAACAGCAAACGGTTTCGCTTTCTTACCAGGACGATTTAATTACCTTTGAATTCGCGGCGCTGGATTTTACCTCCCCCCAAAAAAATCAATACGCCTATCAGTTGGAAGGGGTGGACCAGGACTGGGTCTATTCCGGAAGTCGGCGCTTTGCCACTTACGCACATCTCAATCCCGGCCATTATGTCTTCCGCGTGAAAGGCTCCAATAGTGACGGGGTGTGGAACGAAACCGGGGCCAGCATTCAACTAATTATTCATCCTCCTTTCTGGATGACCTGGTGGTTCCGGATTCTCATTATTGCCATCATCATCGGACTAACGCTCACCAGTGTGCGCATTCGCATCAGAAGTATTGAGAAACAAAAAGAAAAACTGGCCAATCTGGTGGCCGAGCGAACCAAGGAGTTGGAAACGAAAAATATTGAATTGCAGGAGGCTTTGAATAATATTAAGACCTTGCGTGGTCTCATTCCCATCTGCTCTTCGTGTAAAAAAATTCGCGACGATCAGGGATACTGGAATCAACTGGAAAAATACCTCAAAGAACACTCCGAGGCGGAATTCAGTCACAGTATTTGTCCTGATTGCGCAAAAAAACTGTATCCAGAAGTATTTATTAACAAAAAGTAACATTCTGTCTGAGCGCCCGGAGTCAGGTTAACCAATTTTTCCCCTCCTTTTTTCGACCAAAAAGTGAAAAATATTTTTCCTGCAAATTGGAATTTTTAATTTCTTTAATTTTTCTTATATTAGGAAATGTAAGATTTCGTTTTTTTAAAAATTACTTATTTTATTCAAATGGGGAAAGTAAGGAGGAAGTATTATGGCCGAAATTGTGGATAAGACCCGGCGAAAAGTAAGTCAGCTGTTGTTGGGGATTGGATCGTTAGGGGTGGTCGGATCAGCCCTTTTCCCGTTGATCCGCTTTTTAGTGCCTCCCGAAGTAGCCGAAGCGGTTCAAAACAATGTGGTAGCCGCCCGGGAAGATGAACTACCGCCCGGGAGTGGAAAGATTTTCAAATTCGGGACGAAACCCGGTATTTTAATTCGCACACCGGAGGGGGAATACCGGGCGTTTTCGGCAATCTGCACCCACCTGAACTGTACCGTCCAGTTCCGGAAAGATATCGGTCATATCTGGTGCGCCTGTCACAACGGACATTACGATTTGAATGGACAGGTTATTAGCGGTCCCCCGCCTCGACCACTGCCGGAATTTAAGGTGAATATTAGAGACGGGGTGATTTACGTTAGCAAGAGTTAAGAACGTTTAAGCAGACGAATAACCGAGAAAATAGTCAATAAAGATGGGAGAAACTTATGGGAATTTTTGAGTCAACAGAAGCTTGGCTTAACGAGCGTGTTCCCTTACAAAGCTGGAAAGATTTTTTCAAGAAGAAAGGTGTGCCTCTGCACAAACACAGTGTGTGGTATGTGTTTGGGGGAGCAGCGCTCTTTCTGTTTGCCATTCAGGTGGTCACCGGAATCCTGTTGCTGCTTTATTACCGTCCCTCTTCCGATGCGGCCTTTGAATCGGTCAAGTTCATCATGACCCAGGTGAAATTCGGGTGGTTGATTCGCTCTATTCACTCCTGGTCGGCCAATTTGTTTATTCTGGTGCTCTTTATTCACATGTTCAGCGTCTATTTCTTGAAAGGGTACCGTAAACCCAGAGAGTTGACCTGGGTTACCGGGTTGTTGATGTTTTTCATTGCCCTGGGATTCGGATTTACGGGCTATTTGCTGCCCTGGAATACCCTGGCCTATTTCGCCACGAAGGTGGGCACCGAAATTACCGCGGTGGTGCCGTTTGTGGGCGATTTTTTACTTAAATTTTTGCGCGGGGGCGAAGACGTAACCGGTGCCACGCTGACCCGTCTGTTTGGGTTTCATGTAGCGGTACTTCCGGCTCTTTCGACCCTTATTCTGGGCATCCACCTGGCCCTGATTCAAATTCAGGGAATGAGTAAACCCATCGGCGTTAAATCGGACAAAGAAATGCCCTTTTTCCCCAATTTTCTTTATCGGGATATGATTGGCTGGCTGGCCATGCTGGGGCTGCTGGCTGTTTTAGCCGCTTTCTTCCCCTGGGAATTGGGAACCAAAGCCGATCCGTTTGCGCCTGCTCCGGCCGGAATTAAACCGGAATGGTATTTCCTTTTTATGTTCGAAACATTGAAACTCTTCCCGAGCAAGGTGCTCATTTTCGATGGCGAAAGTCTGGCCGTAATGTTGTTTGGGGTGGTGGGGGTTTTCTGGCTGCTGGTGCCGTTTCTGGACAAAAAAGCCAATCGGGAAGAAAAAAGTCCGGTGTTTACCCTGATTGGCGTGGCTGGAATCATTGCCATCGTTATTTTAACCATTATTGGTTATGTGTCCTGAGTTGTTTCTTTAAGCAGACGATTCACTAAAAATTAGTGAGGAGAACATGGTTCGATTGATGATAAGTTTATTAATGGTCTTTAGCCTGGGAATTTGGGCGCAGAGCACCAATACCTGTCTGGATTGTCATCTGGACACGGAAGAGAACGAAAGTGGGCCGGCCCATTTATTCAAAATAGATGTGCATTCCAAAGACGGTTTGACCTGTGCCAGTTGCCACGGCGGCGATCCCACTGCCGAAGATCCCGATGTGGCGATGAGTCCGCAAAAAGGCTTTATTGGGGTTCCGGACACCCGGGACATTCCCAAACTCTGTGCAAAATGCCACAGCGATGCCGACTACATGAAACAATTTAATCCCAACATAAGTGTGGATCAGTACGAACAATATCTCACCAGTCAACATGGCAAGTTGCTCCAGCGGGGAGACACCAAAGTGGCCACCTGCATTAGCTGCCACAGCGTGCACGATATTCGCCAGGTGAAAGATTTCAATTCTCCGGTTTACGATCAAAATGTGCCCAAAACCTGCGCCACCTGCCATGCCGACCCTGAGTACATGAAAGAGTACGGCATTCCCACCAACCAGTACGATGAGTACGTCCAGAGCGTGCACGGGAAAGCCCTGCTGGAGAAAGGGGACCGGGGGGCACCGGCCTGTAACGATTGCCATGGCAACCATGGAGCCATTCCTCCGGGAGTCTCGTCCATTAGCATGGTGTGCGGTACCTGTCATGTACTAAACATGGAGCTGTTCCAGAAAAGTCCGAAAAAAGCTATTTTCGACGAGCTGGGAGAGCCGGGGTGCGAGACCTGCCACGGTAACCACGGGGTGCAGCCCACCAACGACGAGATGATTGGAGTCCAGGAAGGTGCGGTGTGTGCTAACTGCCACCAGGACGAGAAGCAAAAGAGCTACCAGAAAGTGAAAGCAATGCGGGCTTATCTGGATGAGCTACGCACCCAGGCGGCGGTGACCGACAGTTTGCTTACCCGGGCGGAGGAAGCGGGCATGGAAGTGAGCGACGCCCGATTCGATTTTACAGAGGTGCGCAACGCTCTGGTGAAATCCCGCGGCCTGATTCATGCCTTCGATCCGGATTTGTTGAAGCAAGAAGTGGACAAAGCGCTGAAGAGAGCTGCGGAAAGGGACAAAAAATGATCGCTGA